>JACRFM010000078.1 GCA_016234305.1 Candidatus Kerfeldbacteria bacterium | reverse complement strand
GCGTGAGCTTTTAAAAAAGCATAAGGTTCGTTACGAAGAATCAATGGGCGTAGGCCGTTTGCTGGATTTGTTTTGGAAAAAGCTGGTGCGTCCAAAGGTTATCGGGCCGGTATTTATAATCAATCATCCGGTGGAAGTATCGCCGCTGGCTAAACGTGACCTTGAAAATCCAACCCGCGTGCAAAGACTGCAGATTATTGCCGGCGGTTCGGAACTGGGCAATGGTTTTTCTGAACTTAATGACCCGTTTGACCAGCGCAGTCGTTTCGCCGAGCAGGCTAAATTGCGCGCGGCCGGTGACAGTGAAGCTATGATGCTGGACGAAGATTTTGTGACGGCTTTGGAATACGGCATGCCGCCGGCGGCCGGTTTTGGCCTGTCCGAGCGGCTCTTCAGTTTTATAGTTGATAAATCCATCCGTGAAACCACTCTGTTCCCGCCGATGAGGAATAATTAATATGACTCGTGAACAAGCTTGGCAATTAGTGCAGGAAAAAGTTAAAGGTGCGTTCTTAAAGAACCACCTTTTGGCATCCGAGGCGATAATGCGCGCCTTGGCGCGGCATTTTGGGGAAGACGAAGAATTATGGGGACTGGCTGGTTTAGTGCATGATATTGATTGGGAAACAACGGAAACAGAGCCCAAGCAGCACGGTTTAATCGCGGCTAATTGGCTCTCCAGTGCTGGTTTTCCAGCCGAAGTAGTAGAGGCCGTTAAGGTACATAACCATATGACAGGTCTTGTGCCGCGAACATTACTGGAAAAAACTTTATGGTGTGCGGAAGAATTAACCGGTTTAATTGCCGCCTCTGCTTTAGTACAGCCAGACAAAAAATTAGCAAGCGTTAAACCGTCGTCAGTTAAGAAAAAGTTTAAAGATAAAGCTTTTGCCGCGGGCGTGAATCGAGAAATTATTTTAAAATGCCAGGAAATGATTGGTTTGAGTTTAGATGAGTTGATTGACATTGAACTTAAGGCCATGCAGGAGATTGCCTCCAATTTAGGATTATAATAAAATTAACCTAGGTCTAATTCGCGCGAATGGTGGAATAGTTAAATATATGAAAAAAATACAAATGATCGTAGCGCAGGGAATTATAATTAACAACAATAAAGTGTTGATTGGTTTACGCAACTCGCCTCATGATTTTAAAGCGCATAAATTATGGCAACTACCGGCCGGAGAAGTAGAATTTGCCGAACATCCTGCTAAAGCTGTGACAAGAGAGCTAAAAGAGGAAACGGGCTATAAAGTAACTGTTATTAAATCACTGCCACATATTGAAAATGTGCTCTGGAAATATAAAACTTATCAAGCTCAGGTTGTTGTGTTGACCTATGCTTGCCAAATAATTGGCGGCAAGTTAATGGTCGACGGACGAGAAAATTCTGAATGGAAGTGGATAACCGAGAAAGATTATAAGAAATTAAAATTCACGCCTGGCAGCACCCAGGCACTTAAGTGGTGGTTTAATCATAATAGATGAATTATATGAATATAGAAAAAATACTGCCGATAGTGGAAGACGCCAGAGGAACACGTTATGATTTGGGAATCATTAAATTAGTCATACGCAAAAGAGGTACCATTAGCGCTGACCATGAGCATCCTGAAGCGGAAGTAAATTATTTTATCAGCGGTCAGGTTAAATTAACCGTCGGCACAGAAAGTCAAATTATCACCGCGCCGGTTAAGGTTATTATACCGCTTAATGTTTATCATAAGATTGAAGCCGTCACTGATTTTATTTTGCTTTACGAAAGATAGCGCTATGACTTATAACAAAGCTAACAAATTGCATATTGTAGCCGTGACGGCGGTTATTCGGAATCGCGAGGGCAGATATTTATTGTTAAAGCGCCATCCGCGGGAGATTACTTTTCCTAATCAATGGTGTTTTCCCGGCGGTAAAGTTGACGGTAATGATTCGGTTGAATATACCTTGCGCAAGGAAGTTAAAGAGGAAGCTGGACTTAATTTATTGCCGGGAAAAATATTGCTAAGGGATACCGTTTTTACCAGACCAGACGGGCAAACAGCTTTGGTTTTTACCTATCTTTGTCAGGCTGACGATAATTCAGTCGTTAAGCTGGACACTAATGATTTTACTGATTACAAATGGGTGATCCTAAAAGATTTAAAAACTTTGGAGCATGTGGGCGTGGAGGAGGAAATAAACCAGGCCGAAAAGCTCTTGGCACTAGGAGTGAATTTGGAAAAATTATTCACGCCCTCTGGCCCCAGGGAAAAATAATCTTATGTCAAAATTACTGATCGCCACTCATAATCCAGCCAAGTTTAATGAATTTGTAGAGTTATTGAGTAATTATAAATTGACTTTGGTGTCGCTCAAAGATTTGAGTATCAAGGCTAAAGCGCCGGAGGAAGCCGATAATTTTAAGGACAACGCCTTGGCCAAGGCTAAATTTTATTATAATTTAGCGCAGCTGCCGACTTTGGCCGATGACAGTGGTTTGGAGATAGACGCGCTTGACGGCTGGCCCGGCGCCTCCTCGCGCCGGATTTTTGGAGTGGATAATCACGAGGCGACTGACGAGGAGTTGATTCAAGAGACCTTGCGTCGTTTAAAAGATATGCCTTGGGAAAAACGCACGGCGCATTTTTCTATAGCGGTGGCTCTGGTTTTAAATCAAGCTGAATTTTATGTGGCTGAAGGTCAAGGTCTGACTGGTTATATAGCGGCCGAGCCGACAACTACCCGCATTTCTGGTTATCCTTTTCGTTCCTTGTTTTATGTGTCAGAATATAATAAGCTGTCAGCTGATTTATCATCTGAGGAGCGTGATGAGGTTGGTTTTCGTCATCGGCCGATTATGCTTGATAAATTAGAGCCTTATTTAAAACGACTATGTTAGACATTAAATTTATTCGCGAAAACCCGGAGTTAGTCAAACAAGGTACGGCCGCCAAAGGCCGGCCGGTTGAGGCGGCGGTGATTTTAAAATTGGATGCCGAGCGTCGCGCTTTGCAAACCGAAGTTGATGGTTTGCGTCAGGGCCGGGGCGACAAAGTAGTAGATATTGAGGCCGCCCGCGCTAAAAAGCAACGGCTAAAAAGTAAAGAGGAAGAGTTGAATGCAATTTCTGAAAAGTTGGAGGCTTTGCTGTCAGCTGTTACCAACCTGCCGCGTCCGGATGTTAAGGTGGGTAAGGATGAAACTGAGAACGAAGTAGTGGCCACTTGGGGTGAGCCGACTAAGTTTGATTTTAAGCCGCTTGATTATATGGCCCTGGCGGCTAAGCATGATTTGATTGATATTGAACGCGCCGGCAAGGTGTCAGGTTCACGTTTTGGCTATTTAAAAAATGATTTAGCTCTGCTGGAGTTTGCTTTAATTCAATATGGTCTATCTAAGCTTTTGCCGCACGGTTTTACGCCGGTTATTCCGCCGGTGTTAATTAATGAAAAGGCCATGCGCGGTATGGGTTATTTGGATCATGGCGGTGAAGATGAAACTTATCATTTTAAAGACGAAAAAATGTATTTGGTTGGCACTTCGGAACAATCAATCGGGCCCATGCATATGGATGAAGTTTTAGCCGAAACTGATTTACCCCGGCGTTATGTGGCCTTTTCCACTTGTTTTCGGCGCGAAGCCGGTTCTTATGGCAAAGATACACGCGGTATTTTGCGGGTGCACCAGTTTGATAAGCTGGAAATGGTAGTTTATGCTAAGCCGGAGGAATCGGACAAAGAGCATGAATTTTTAGTCAGTTTAGAGCGGGAAATTATGCAAGGCCTGGGTTTGCCGCACCAATTGGTGCGTTTATGTACGGGCGATTTGGGCGACCCCTCGGCTCGCACTTATGACATTGAGACTTGGCTGCCATCGGAAAATAAATACCGGGAAACTCACTCTTGTTCAACCACGACTGATTATCAGAGTCGGCGGCTTAATATTCGTTATAAAACCGCCGCTGGTAAGTTGGCTTTGGTGCATATGCTTAACGGTACGGTTTTTACTAATCGCACCAGCATCGCAATCTTGGAAAATTATCAGCAGGCTGACGGGCGTATTATGATTCCGGAAGTTTTACGCGCCTTTATGGGCAACCGTGAATTTATCCCCACACCTTTCCCAAATACCCCCGCTGTCGACGGGGGATAAATGGGCGTGAACGTTGTTCCTTTTTGCAGAGTCAGTATTCTGCGAGAAGGTGTGGGGATTTATTGGTTAATTTTATTGCCAATGTCCGAAGTTTTAAACCACTCTTGGGTGGAGGTTAGTGGCAGCGCTTTAATTCACAATTTAAAACAGTACCGCCGTGTGCTAAAACCCGGCGCGAGTTTACTGGCGGTGGTAAAAAGTAATGCTTATGGCCACGGTTTAACGCTAGCAAGTCAAGCGGCGGCCAAATCCGGTTTAGTGAATTGGCTGGGAACAGCTTCACTCAATGAAGCTTTAACCTTGCGTTTGGCTGGCCTTAAACTGCCTATTTTAATTTTGAGTTATTACCATCCTTTGCAAGTTGATGAACTTATTCGCGGCATTAAAGCCAAGATCTCTTTTGTGGTTTATGACACTGGCGCTATTAAACAGTTGGCGATGGCGGCCAGGAAAGCCCGGCAGCGCGCCAAGGTGCATTTAAAAATTGATACCGGCATGGCGCGACTGGGTATAGATTATCGGACGGCCAATCAATACTTACGTTTGATTAAAGGTGATAAAAATTTATGGTTAGAAGGGGTAGCTTCTCATTTTGCCACGGCCGAGTCAAAATTTACTGGTTTTTTGCAAACTCAATTGGAAAATTTCAACAACTTTCTGGTGGCCAGTAATTCATTATTGGGTCCAAAAATTTATAAACACATTGCTTGCTCAGCCGCCATTAATACGCAAATAGGCGCGCAATATAATTTAGTGCGCCTGGGCATAGGTTATTATGGTTTATGGCCGTCACTTGATAATGAGGCCATGGTTAAGAAAACACAGCCGGATTTTAAGTTGCAACCGGCCTTAACTTGGAAAACAAATATTATTGAGTTGCAAAAATTGGCCACTGGCGTGACCGTTGGTTATGGCCGCACTTATTTAACTAAGCGGCCGTTAATTATGGCGGTTTTGCCGATTGGTTATTGGGATGGTTATGACAGAAAATTATCAAATCGCGCTCAAGTTTTGGTGCAGGGGAAACTGTGTCCGGTTATTGGCCGTGTTTGTATGAATATAACTATGGTTGACGTCTCTCGTATAAAAAATGTTAAAGTTGGTGACGAAGTGGTGCTGCTCGGGCGCCAGGGTAGGGGAGAAGTGGCGGCCGAGCGCTTGGCTAAGAAATCTGATACTATTAATTACGAAGTCGTAACTAGAATTAATCCCTTATTAAACAGGGTTTTAGTTAAATGATTATGGAAAGTATAGAGCAACGATTACAAACCATAGAAGAGAGAAATAAGAGAGTGGAACTGGATAAGGCCTGGGAAACGAGTTGGACCAGAAGGTTACTATTAAGTTTGTTTACTTATTTGGCAGTTAGCTTGTATTTTTGGGCCATGGGGATTTCTCGGCCGTGGCTAAATGCAATTGTACCGGCAGTTGGTTTTATGATTTCAACTTTGACTATGCCATTTTTTAAAAAATTGTGGCTTAGGCGTCAGGGCGGTTTAAAGTAATATATACTTACATGAAGACTATAAAAAAAATTCGCGTAGGGGTTTTATTCGGCGGACGTTCGGCGGAGCACGAGGTATCAATTGTCTCGGCCCGTTCGGTCATGGCGGCCTTGGATAAGAAAAAATATGAAGTGGTGCCTATTGGTATATCAAAAGAGGGCCGTTGGTTGATAGGCGAGCGGGTAGTTCATTTGCTGGAGTCAGGCACAAAAATTCCGCGGCAACTGGCGCGGGTCTTACCAGCCGACCCGACGGTTAAATCTCTTATTCCTTTACTGCCCAGCTCAGAGCATCCAGTTAAAGGCATTGGGCTTGATGTTATTTTTCCAGTGTTACATGGCACTTTTGGCGAAGATGGTACAGTGCAGGGGCTACTGGAACTCGCCAATATTCCCTATGTTGGCGCTGGGGTTTTGGGTTCAGCTGTGGGTATGGACAAGATAACCCAAAAAATGGTCTTTCAGGCCAATCATTTGCCCACGCCTGATTTTGTTTATACCACCAGTCATTATTATAAGCGTGAGGCAACTAAGTTTCACAAACAAGTTAGTCTTAAAATAGGTTATCCTTGTTTTGTTAAGCCGCCTAATTTGGGCTCTTCAGTTGGTATCAGTAAAGCGCATAACCAAACGGAATTAGTAAAAGCCATTAAATTGGCCTTTCAATATGACCGTCGGGTTATAGTTGAACAAAGTATCAAGCAGGCTTGGGAAATAGAATGCGCGGTTTTAGGTAATGATGAGCCGCGCGCTTCGGTGGCTGGACGAGTAATAGCTTCAAATGAGTTTTATGATTATGACGCTAAATATGTAGATGGTAAATCGCAATTAGTGATTCCAGCACCTTTGTCTAAGAAAGTTATGACTAAAGTCAGGCTTTTGGCCACGCAGGCTTTTGCGGCACTTGATTTAGCCGGTATGGCGCGGGTTGATTTTTAGTGCAGCCTAGGAATTGGACAATTTATTTGAACGAAGTTAATACTATTCCCGGTTTTACCAGTATTAGTATGTACCCCAAATTATGGGCCGCCAGCGGTTTGCCCTATTCTAAACTGCTTGACGAATTGATTAAATTAGCCTTGGAACGTTTTAAGATTAAGAGCCGACTGGCCGTCAGTTATCAGCCTAAATCTTTATGGTACCGTTAAAGTTTTTATCAACTAAGCGTAAGCATAAAAGCTTGCGCCGCGATTATGCCCGAAAAAGGCGAGAACAGCCGATGGTGATGAAGCAATTAGCTGAAGCTTATCACAAATCAAGTCGTCCGGTTTGGTTTAGCTGGTTATTTAAATTGTCTCCTTTAATAGTGGTGGCGGTTTTGCTGATAATTATTTATTCGCCGTTATTTCGCATACGCAATGTAGTTATTAACAATATTCCTTTTCGGGAAACTGAGGGTAGACTGCAAGCTGCTTTGCAACAATTTTTCCAAACTCGCCGCGCTTATATTCTGCCCCAAGCCAATCTAATTTTTTTTAATGCCACCGCCGCCCGCCAAATTTTGAGCCGTGAACTTTATAGCAATAACGTGGTATTTGAACGTCACTGGCCTAACGTTTTGAAAGTTAATTATCAACCTGGTAATATAGTTAGTTTATGGCAAAATCAAGGTAAAATTTTTGCGGTTGATCAAGCTGGCCGCCTTATTCAGGAATTAACTAACACCAAAATTTACAATTTTAACTTATTATTGGTTGAAGAGGCGGGTGGGGGAGACAGAAAGTTAGGCGACATAGTGGCTACTGACCAGCTGATTAATTTATTACAGAATTTGCCGACTGCCTGGTCTGGCAACATAGATAAATACAAAATAGAACGCGTAGTGGTAGATGTTAAATCCTTACCCACGGTAAATGTTTACACGCCGGACGATTGGTACGTGCAAGTTTCGGCTGAGGAAGACCTGATTAAACAAATGCAGGTTTTAAAACGCTTATTGGAAGAAAAAATTAAAGGCGACATTAACCGCATTCAATATATTGATGTACGTTTTATTAAAAAAGCTTCTTATACTTTTAAGAAGTAGATTTTTCTTTGCTGTTTCTAAAAGCTTCGCTCTTACCCCGCTGGCCAGCGGGGTGGTTACACGAGGTAACCAGAGAAGTGGCGGAAGAGTCGCCGCATAGGTCTTCGTGTCAGACAATGCTACCCGCGCTCACTGCCGAATCCTACCTGCCCGCCGCTAGCCTGCCTAATTAACTGATTGCTATAAAACTACAGTACTAATATTTAATAGCTAGAAGTTGTCTAAAACATTAGCTTTGGCAGGTGGCTGCACAAACCACCACAGCACGGACTCGTCGGACGTTCGCGCGGGTGCCGCATTGTAGCTGACACTACGACATAGCGGCATGGTTATTTTCCCCAATTCATAATTCTTACTTCTTAAAATTCAATTGACATTTTGCGACACAAGATAAAAAGTCAATGTTTAATCATTTTATAGTTAGCTAATTACAAACTAGACTTAGTTTGAGTTGTCATCCCGAGCTGGTTTTGGGATCTATTTGTATTTAAAGAGACTTAAATAATTAGAGATACTGAAACTAGTTCAGTATGACAATCAATAGATATGCCATGACGGTTAGGTGCGTAAGCCTCGTCTTTGGCTTAGCAATTTTTTAGGATTTAAAATTTGGTGTTTTTAAATTTAATTTCTAGGTATCCAAGTACCCCTGAAATCAAAATAGGGCATTATACGAGGCCGGGTTTTTAGCCAAAAATGACCAAACGGAGCAGTGAGTGTCAGATTTGGTAAATTAGTAGCTTAAAGGAGTGTAAAGTGTAGTATAGAAACGAGCAGAGAATTTTAATTTGTAATGATAGAGTAATAATAATAAGTAGTTACCATTTAATGTCTTTAGTTATTGAAGATTTATTAAAAGTAGCGGGGGCAGTGATTTTTATAGGCTATTGCCTTATTTTAGCTTATATGGTAAACTGAGTATAATATCCCAAACGCTCAGTTATTTATACTATAGGCAAATATAGGTCATATGCCAAACTCCCCTGTAATGAAGCCTCCACGGGCTCACGCCCGAGGTATCCTTCATTTCTTCGGTGAAATCCGCCGAAGTCCTCCTAAGGAGGACGAAGGCGGATAAACAGTATGACTGATGAAGCCAAGGCCTGGTTAGCTGGTTTTATTGATGGTGAAGGCTATATTGGTTTAACTTTTCAGATAAAAAGAGAAACACTAACCTCGGCCCGCTCGCCTCGTTATCACCCTTATTTGATAATAACTAATACCCATAAAGCGGTCATTGAATATATTCAGATACTTTTGGGTGTGGGCAGAGTTTATAACTTTTCTCGAAAAAATATAAAGTTCAAAAACGCTTATCAAATTATGATTAGTCAGAGCAATGATTTGCAGGCCGTTTTGACAGCTATACTCCCCTATTTATGGGTTAAGTCTGAACAAGCTCGTATCGTTTTGGATTTTTTAGCCAGACGAAACGAAGTTAGACTGATTACTGGTCGTGGTCATAGAGGCGCGACTTCATTTGGTGAAGCCGATAGGTCTTTGTATCAACGTTTATTGGATTTAAATAAGACAGGACAATAAATATGTTGCCCCACTTTGATGATTTTTTACTTTCATTGCAGGTGAATAATTATTCTAAAGAGACGGTTTATAATTACGAACGCGACCTTAAAGTGTTTGAATTTTTTTTGATTAATGATTTAAAATTGAAAAATTTTGCTAAGATTAATAAAAAAATCGTGGAACTCTATAAAGCTTATTTGGCTTCCCGAGACCGTGAGACGGCAACTGGCAAAAAAAGTCAAGGTCAATTAACAAGTTTTTCAACTAATAGATTTTTATCTTCTTTGCGTCGCTATCTTAAGTACTTAATTGAAATGGATTATCCTACTCCCCTGCCGCCCGAGGCGGTTAAGCTTGTAAAAACCGAACGCAAGCATCCGCAGGTGGCTGAACTTAAGGAACTGGTGCGCTTGATTGAGTCACCAACTTGGTTAGAAAAAAATAAAATTGTGGGTTTACGCAACCGGGCTATGCTGGAGGTTTTGTTTGCCACGGGTATGCGTATCTCGGAACTCATTAGCTTGAATCGCGCGCAGATTGATGCCACCGGCCGGATATTTATTATGGGCAAGGGTAAAAAACAACGTTTTGTTTATTTGACCGAGCGTGCTAAAAAATATATCAATTTATATTTAACCAAACGTCAAGATAATATTCCCGCTTTGTTTATTCCTTATCGCGGGGAAAATGCCGGCAAAAATTCACGCCGTCTGTCCACTAACTATTTGCAAATGAAAATTAAACAGTACCGAGAATTGTTGCGTATTAATGTACCAACTTCAGCCCATTCGCTGAGGCACGGTTTTGCCACCTATTTGGCCGAAAGTGGCGCTAATCCGGCGGCTATACAAGTGCTCCTTGGCCACGAATCGCTTGATACCACTACCCGTTATGTGCACGCTTCGGATAAGTATGCCGAAAGCACGCACAAAAAATTCCATCCGTTAAAAACATAAGAATAAAGCGTACCGAAATTACTGGTACGCTTTTTAGTCGTCAAAATTTGTGGGAGATTTATATATTGAAAGGTGTATTCAGGTCTTCAGTAGTCAGGATTCTATCCTTTTCTAGGCTATCGGTGAATTTTTTTGCATTGTCAAATTCATTTTGCAAATTTTCAGAATCCAGCTGCGCGACTATGGACTGAATATTAGTGGCCGATTCAATAGACACCTTAACCTTGGGCCAGGTTGATTTGATTGTATTTGTTAACCACTCATCAAGGTTGCCAGACAAAGCACGGTTATAAACCACCATCACCTTATCGGGTGTATTTTTAAATTGATTTAGGTACGTTTCTATACCCTTATCAACTACCACGCATATACATTTGGGGGTTTCGTCGTCACCCGGCGGGTATTCAATGTTAAAGTATTTAACACTAATAGATATTGGTTTAGGAATAGTTACTTTGTCCTTTAATAAATCTTGAATTAAAATTAAAATATTTTTCATTGTTAATATCCTTTATTTGTTTTAGATTTGTTTGCTCAAACTTTAGCATAGATTGCTTATTAATTCAAGTATAGCGGTTGACAAAATTTAGAAAATAGTTTAAAGTTGGATGTTAAGAACAAAAAGGTTATTTAAAAATGGAACAGTCAGTCTTTATTATTAAGCCTGATGCCATGAAGCATTCTAGAAAAGTTAAGAATGTCTTGCTTCGGGCCGGGTTTAGGATTGTCAGTAGTAAAAAAATTCGACTTACTCAAAAAATGATTGATAGATTTTATGATAATTTACGTCACAAAAAGTCCATCCGCGAGGCTACTATGAATTATTTATTGAACAAAACAGTGGAAATTGGAATAGTAGAAGGCAAGTCAGCTATATTACGTTTAGTCGCCGTTTGCGGCCAGTGGACCAATCCGAGAAAATGCGAACCTGATACCCTTCGGGCGTTACTTGGCGGTAAACGGGGCAAAAGGATTAACCGCAGTTATATTTTCTGGCGGAACGCCATACACCACTCGCGTAACAAAAGCGAGGCCAAAAGAGACCTTAAAATATTTTGAGATGGTTGCAAAACTCATTTAACCAATTTCTTAAGGTAATATTTAACAAACATCAAATAACAGAAACCTTGATAAGTAGATGTTTTCTTTTCCATGAAGCGGTCGATCCGGCGGTTATTATTGAGCCAGTTAAAGCT
>JACRFM010000077.1 GCA_016234305.1 Candidatus Kerfeldbacteria bacterium | reverse complement strand
TTAGGTTTTCTATAAGACAGTCTATTAATCAACATTAGAGTTTCCACATTATTAGCATCTTGAAGTGTGGGCGACAATTTGTTTGCTTTGGTTGTTTCATTATTTGTTAATATTACTTTATAATTAAAGTAGTTTATGAATTCCAATAACACACAATTTTTCTTTATTCGTCACGGTCAATTGGTTGAACCATATTTGAATCATTTAGCTATGGACTACTCTACTTTAAGTGATTTAGCTACGAGCGCGCTTGACCCTGGTATTAATAAGAACGCCATTGATTTATTTAATAGCCAAACGAGTGGAGTTGATTTTTCCGCCGTTTCACGGATTTATTATAACAATTCCGGTATTCAGTCGCGTCGTTCGTTAGAATCGGCTAAGATTATGGCCGAATTTTTTTTGAGGCGCTATAAAAAAGAATTAACCCCGGTTGGTTTGTCAGAACTTAAAGAGGTTCGTTTTGACGTTCGGCAACTAGTGAGTGAAGACGATTTTAAGAAAAATGGCATGCCAGCCATTAGGACAGCTTTATATGATTCTTTTGTTAACGGAGGTAGCACCGAATCAATAGTTGAATTGGATAAACGAATTGATGTTATTAAAGATGTCATTATTAACCATGTAAACAAGAAAGAGAGTGTACTGTTTGTTACTCATGATTTTTTTATGCGAGTATTGGAGGTTTATATAAAACGTTTCAACCAGTTGCGGGGAGTAACGGTGGATGATTTTGAAAAAACTTCGCTTAACTCGTATTTTTCCGGTTTTTTTACCACTGCTGAATTGAGTAGTCTTACGCGCTGGGGTTCGGATATATTTAGATAAACACTATAAATTGACAGATACTAAAGCGGTATTTTTAAACGGCAGCACTGTATGAACACAAAATGTAAATACCAAATTACAGTCGGCGGCATACTGTTAAAACAGGGCGAAGTCTTGTTGCTGCAGCGGGCGGCCAGCGAAAGCATACTGCCGAATTTATGGGAACTGCCGTCGGGCAAAAAAGAGGCAGGGGAAAGTATATCTCAGGTATTGCTTAGGGAGTTTAAGGAAGAAACCGGCTTAAAGGTAAAAATAGTTAAACCAATTTCAGTTTTTGATTATCAGCTGGTTAAAGCCAAGCAGATAATTTGCGTGACGCAAATTAATTTTTTGGTTAAACACACTGGACGCAGACTGAAAATAAGATTGAGTGAGGAACACAGGGCTTATCAATGGGCAGGCAAGCATGACTTGAAGAGATTAAGAGCCTCTAAAGAAATAGACCAGATTTTAAATTCCGTTTTGTAAAAATTCTCCCCAATGTTTACCCAGGGGAGTTTTTGATTTAGCTTTGCCGGCGCTATTTGATAAATTATGGTAAGCCATTTATAGTGTTAATATGAAAGGCGCCATAGTAATTAAAATCGGCAGCAACTCATTGCTCGACACGCAAGGTAATATTGACCAGGTGTTTCTCCGGAGAGTTGTGGATGTGCTTAAGGGAATACAAAGTCTAGGGAAGTTCCCTTTATTAGTGTTGTCTGGAGCGGTATCAACTGGTAAAGCCGACGCATCAGCGTTAGTCTCATATGGGGCGCGCGCTGCCCGTGGACAACTGATTATCACTGCCTTAATGTATCAACTTGGCGAAGAGGCAGGTGTAAAGTTTGGACAGTTTCTTATTTCACGGCAAGATATTATTGACCGCGGTCGCTACAATACTTTGCAAAAGACTTTTCAGGAAAGTCTTAGCGCTGGCGTTGTCCCGCTTATAAACGAAAACGACGCGACGGCGGCGGCCCAGACGCACAATTTTGTTGATAATGACCAGTTGGCGGCAATTGTCGGCGTGGTAATTAACGCTGATAAATTATTTCTGCTGACTAACGTGGCTGGTGTTTTCCGCACTGACCCAAATAAAGATAATCAATCTGAACAAGCGCCCATTGCCCGTATTACTGACGTGAACAAAGAATTAATGAGTCTTCATTTGGGTAAAAAAAGTTTGGCTGGCCGGGGAGGCATGGAAGCTAAATTACGGGCCGCCCGCCTGGCCAGCTTTGTCGGCCTTACCACCTATATTATTAACGCCCAGTCGCTGGAAAATGTAGTTGAGGTCATTCAAGGCGGAAAGTGCTACGGCACGGTTTGCTTGCCTTGGCCCCAGCCGTTGGCGCTGACCGAACGCAGTCGCCGCTTAATTGTCTCCAATACTTCCAGCGCCTGTATTAAAGTTGACACCGGGGCGGCTAAAGCTTTGCGGGCCAGAAAAAGTCTATTGGCTGTTGGTGTAACGCGTGTTTATGGTACTTTTGATGTTCAAGATTCAGTTGAAATAATTGATCACAATAACCATCCAGTTGCACTTGGCGTATCGGCTTTGTCCAGCGTGGAGCTTGGTAAAATAATTACGGCTAAGGACCGTCCGTTTAATGTTGAGGTAATACATGCTGATAATTTAATTTTATTTCCTTTATGAAAAAAAATAATATTGTAGTTATTGGCGGTGGCAATATGGGCCAGGCTTTTATTCAGTGTTTATTGCGGCTGCCTAGGGTTTTACCCCGCGATATTACAGTAGTGGAACGCAATTCAACCAAGCGCCAAACTTTGGCCGCGCGTTTTTTGATAAAATCAACGCCGGCTTTGTCACCGCGGTTGCTTAACCAAGCCACGGTGGTTTTAGTGGCGGTTAAACCGCAGGATTTCCCCGGTGTGGCGGCGTTAATGCGTGGTCAGCTTCTTCAGAC
Source organism: Candidatus Kerfeldbacteria bacterium (assembly GCA_016234305.1). Lineage (GTDB taxonomy): Bacteria > Patescibacteriota > Patescibacteriia > Veblenbacterales > UBA10138 > JACRFM01. The sequence goes on along the minus strand of JACRFM010000077.1, from coordinate 1,252 downwards.
TGGTTTGCTGATATCGATTATGGCCGGAGTCAGACTGGCCACAGTGCAAGCGGCGGTTGATTTTACGCGGGTGATTAGAGTAATGCCGAATTTACCAATGATTTTAGGTCAAGGTTTTTCTGTTTGGTGCGCGAGTCGCCGAGTAACTAGGGAACAAAAAATTTTTATACGCGCGCTGTTGTCGGCTGGCGGTCAGGAAACTGAAATTCATAATGACAGCCTGTTTGACGCCATTACGGCAGTAAGCGGCTCCGGACCGGCTTATATTTTTTCTATCATGGATAATCTGACGGCAGCGGCAGTTCGTTTAGGTATAAAAACAGACGTGGCTAAGAAAATGGTGGCGCAAACCATCAAGGGTAGCGTGGCCCTGCTTGGGCAATCAGCTGATTCGCCGGCCGCTTGGCGCCAGCGCGTAACTTCTAAAGGCGGGACGACCGCGGCCGCCTTTCGTATTTTAGACAAAGCTCATCTTGATAAGCTGTGGTTTAAGGCCTTAACAGCCGCCGCTCAGCGTTCACATTCACTGTCGGTTTTAATTGACAAACAGTTGCGAAAATGATAAGGCAGCCCCAAATTTTATGACCAATTTTAACACTACCTTGCAGAAAGTTAAGCTGGTCGCCGCCGCCGTGCAGCAGTTAAGCGGCCAAACTAAGAATGCCGTACTGCGCGATTTACGCCGGGGGATTATAGCTTCAACTAAGAAGATTCTACTGGCCAATGACAAAGATTTTTTACGCTTGCCAGCCGCTTATCCTCACGCTGATAGGTTAAAATTAACGCCAACGCGTATTTTAGGAATGGCGAAAAGTTTGCAGGCTGTAGAACGCCTGGCTGAACCAACCAACCGTTTGCTTGACCGTCGCGTATTAAAAAACGGCTTGACGATTGAGCGGCGCACGGTTCCGCTCGGGGTGGTGGCAATTATTTATGAAGCCAGGCCCAATGTGACAGTGGAAGTGTTTAGTTTAGCTTTCAAAGCCGGCAACGCCTTGCTGCTTAAAGGCGGCCGCGATGCTTACGAAACCAATAAAGTTTTAGTTGATTTGATTCACCAAGTTTTGCGTAAGCACAAAATTTTGCCCGACGCTGTAACCTTGCTTAATGCTTTTAAGACCGCGGACACTGAACGCCTATTAAAGGCCAACCAATATATTGACGTCATAATTCCGCGCGGCAGTAATCGGTTAATTAATTATGTCCGCCGTCACTCCACGCTGCCGGTAATTGAAACCGGTGCCGGGGTGTG
>JACRFM010000076.1 GCA_016234305.1 Candidatus Kerfeldbacteria bacterium | reverse complement strand
AGAGGGATTAGAAATAATAGATTATGATTTGTCAGATGCGGCTAAAACGGAACTGTATCGTGGTATTGGTATATTGCAGGACAATGAAACCAGTGTTGATTTTTTTGAAAAATTTAAAAATAAGCTAACTACCGGCGCTGATAATAGGTTAAGTGCCGACAATTACTACGCGGATTTAATTACTAATTTGGAGGGTATTAGTTTAGCCATTAAAAAACAAAAAACTATCAGAGGTGAGACTGAAAATTGGATTGGTTTAAAACTTAACACTAAGTTAGTGGATGAACTCCTTGGTAAAGAATAGTTATTAAAACACTAAAGCATATTTAAAACCGCCTAGGTCTAGGCGGTTTTAAATTAATAAATGTTTGGAACCGCTTACGCCGCCCGCCGCTCCGTAAAACGTAATACGCATGGGCTAATTATAGCATAAGTAAAATCATTTTTGTTAGTTTTCCGCCTATGCTTATATTAATTGATTGACAAAGCGGTAATGGCGAGTTAAGTTTATGGCAAATAAATCAATCCTAAATAAGGAACCTTAAAAATGAAACAGAACGCAAAAACGGCATTTTTGTACACTAATAATTTAGATCAAATGCTGAAAGTAGCAAAATTATTATCGCCGCTCGGGTGGAATATTATCGTGCTGAGCGAGATTGCCTTTGATTATTTGAAATCAAGCGGTATAGCTAATCTACTTTATAAAGAGATGTCACCAGGTAATACTCCAATAAGTGATATTGTAAACCATTTATTGCCGGAGATTCATGCCGGCATGATTAAAGGTAAGGATGAGCTTGAAGTCATGGGTGTGTTGCCGGTTGACTTAATTTTTGTTGATTTAGTATCTTTGAGTCCTCTAGCCGTTAAGTGTCAGCCCGGTAGTGCGTTAAAAACTGAAGATGCAAAATATGCCGGCGCCGTAGCGCTGGTCATGACAGCTATCTGCGCCAACAAAATCGTATTGTGTGATATTAGTAAAATAAATACTGTTAAGTCAATAGTTGGCGACGAGTTTAATGAAAAAGAATTAAAAATATTGTTGTGTCAATTATATAGTAATGCTGTTGAAAAGATATCACTTCAAATCAAAATTTGGTAATAACTTCTTAGTTATTTTGAATTAAAAATGACCCATCCAGTTGTTAAATGGACGGGTCATTATTTTATCCGCCTCCGCATTCATCCTCGGGCTTACGCCCGAGGATGAATGCGGAGGTAGGACCCTCCGAAGCTCAAAGAGCGAAGGAGGTTGCTTCGGCGGATTTCGCCAAAAGTAATGAAGGCTACCTCGGGCGTGAGCCCGTGGAGACTTCATTGTTGAGTAAGAGTAATAATCACAACCTCCGCTGGATTACCCACTTTCAGTGGCGGGCCCCAGGTGCCGACGCCGCTGGAAGTGTACACCTGGCTATCGCCTACCTTCTTATAACCATAATCAAAACCATGGTACACGGCCTTAGTAATATAATTGAACGGCCACATTTGTCCGCGGTGCGTGTGACCATAAAGCTGCAAACTGAAACCGGCCTTGGTGGCGGTATCAATATATTCCGGTACGTGTTTTAAAAGTATGCTGGGTAAATTATGATTAAGACTAATGGTTGTTAATATTTTTTCAAAGCCTGATAAGGCACGTGTATCATTATAATCTACCCGGCTATTTGCAAACCATTAAGATTTACCATTTTATTATCTAGCACCGTGACGTTCGTAGTTTTTAAAGCTTTAAGATAGGGATTGTTATCGCCGAATTCCTCGTGATTGCCGGTTATAAAATAAATGCCTTGCGGCGCGGAAAATTCACGGAACGGGCTGATTATTTTTTCCAGGTTCACTTTAGCGCTGTCATAGACATCGCCGCCAATCAAGATAATCGCCGGTTTAGCGGCATTTATGGTCTTAACTACTAGGCTGGCAAAACTTTCGCCATAAATGGCGCCTAAATGCAGGTCGCTGGCAAAAGCGATGGTTGTACCTTGCCAAACTGGCGGTAAATTAGGCAAAGCTATATTAAGTTTGGTAACACGAATATTAAAAGCATTATAAAAACCGTAAATGGACATAATCAGCCCCAAGCCGAGCAAAATTGAATAGTAAATTTTGCCGGTCAGATTTATTCCAAAATATAAGCTGATAATATAAATTATCCAGGCTACAACCGAGGCTAGCACTAACCAGTGTAAGATTCCCAGCCAGCCGGCGGCGGCTTCGTAAAAATATTGCCAGCCGGTCTCGTCTGAATTGTGGATTATGATAGTCGCCACTAGGAAGGTGATTGATAATATTCCTATCCCCGCTCTTAAGCTCCAAAGAATGGCGGTTGAAGTTGGGTTATAAAAAAACACTAAGCTCTTGTATAAAAACCAGTGAGTAAGTGTCAGTATTGCCTGAATAATAGTGATTATAATGAAAATACCATAATTCATGATTATGATTATATCATAATATCTAAAATCAGATTATAATTAGTTTAATATGAATAAAATAGTAGCTGTTTTTTTTATTCCTATATTATTAATAAACCTGGGTTGTAGCTTAAAGCCAATAGTAGAACCAAGGGCATCCCCCCTTCCGGTTACTCCGGCGCTTAATAATAAAACTAGCCATCTGTTGGTTATGCCTCTGGTTCAGGCGCCGGAACGGATTACTAAAAAGCCCTTTGGCGTAAAAATCTCACCTGATAATTCGCCGGTGAGTCCGGAACGTTTTGCCGGTTATCATACAGGTGTGGATTTTGAAACCATTGCCAGTGAACAGAATGAAGAAGTAAAAATATGGGCCGTTTGCGCAGGGACGTTAATACTTAAAAAATACGCCTCCGGTTATGGCGGCGTGGCGGTGCAGTCGTGTCGGCTAAACGGGCAAGCTGTTACCCTGGTTTACGGACATTTAAAACTTTCCAGTATTATAGCTGAAGTTAAGAGTGAATTAAAAGCTGGTGAGCAGATTGGCGTTTTGGGTAATGGTTATAGTACTGAAACTGATAATGAAAGAAAACATTTGCACCTGGGGATTCATAAAGGCCCGGCGGTGAGTTTATTAGGCTATGTTAAAACTAAAGCTGAACTTGATGACTGGCTTGATGTGGCTGAGTATCTAAAGTAAGACTTCAGTAAAAATTATTTATTGTCGACAAACCGTTTAATTAAATTAAGTAACTCCTGATGTAAAACGCCATTAGAAACCAAACAACCGTTTATGGGCTGGTCGTAGCGTTGTTCCTGGCCAAATAAATCAGTCACCTGGCCACCCGCTTCTTCCACGATTATTTTAACTGCCGCCATGTCGTGAGCGGTGTTGCCAGGAAATATGGCAAAACCTAAGTCGCCGGTCGCTATCAGGCAGGCTGGGTAAACTATTGAACAAAGCCTCGTTAGTTTAGCTTCCTCTACCATGGTCAAATGGTCGGCTACTTTATTAATATTATATTTGGCCATTTTAAACATTTCATATTCGCCGACTACTTTATCCAGCTTGGATTCAGTGGATACGAATATTTTTTTATTGTTTAAAAAAGCTCCCTGGCCTTTTTCGGCAGTAAACAGCCGGTCGGAAAAAGGGTCGTAAGCAATACCTAGAATACTCTCGCCGACCTTAGTTAGGGCCAGAGAAAATGTGCATATCGGCAGGCCATGGGAGAACATAATAGTGCCATCTATGGGGTCGCATACCCAAACATATTCACTCTGTCCGTTAAGACTACTACTCTCTTCTGCTAGTATGTCATGGTCGGGAAAATTCTTTTTTACTTCTTTTATGACTAGGTCGTTGATTTGCAGGTCGGTTATTGTTAGTGGCGATTTATCTTCTTTCCATTCTTTTTTCATGCCTAGCTCAAAATTTGCCCTCATAATATCGCCGGCTTGTTTGGCAAGACTTAAGGCTAGTTTTTTATATTCTGTCATGTTGTTTAGTATATCACTATTTAATTTAAGCGGCTAAGTTTTTTATTATAGCAGTAGTGTTTAAATAAAATAACTGCGCACCAAATAGCAAAGATTGCCAAAACGTATTTTAGCCCCATTATTTTAAAAGCGTTTTGACCCAGCTGGTAAACAAATATACCCCAAAACACACTCCAGAAAGCTATGCCCAATAATGATATAGTTTCAAAACGTTTAAGGGGTATTTGTAAAATACCGGCGGCTGTGGCGGTTAGGGAAGCTAAATTGGGGTCCCAATAGCTAAAAAATATAGCCGTCGTATCTTGCTTAATTAATTTTTTTTGGGCCGTGGCCAAAGAACTGCCTAAGCCGAATTTTAAAAATACTTTATACCAGCCGTATTTGCCTAGGAAATAATTAAGCGTATAAGAAATCGCAAAAGCCAGAAAAACTACCCCAACAACCGTAGCGGCGCGGGGAATATCCTTGCCAGCGGAAATCACCCCCAGGAATATAATTGCTCCGCCGGGAAAATACTGACCTAATACAAAAAATCCTTCAATTAAGGCACCTACAAACACTATCCATAGTCCATATTGTGAGAATTTATCCATTATCAGACTGGCGGCGGCTTCGTTTGTTGGCAGATTGAACATTCGCCAGATAATATACACCATTAAGTAAGCCCCAATTACAATCATTGGTAAAATTAATAAAGCTAATATGTCTTTAAACTTTGGCATATTTATTAATTATGGATAAATGCCACTATACACATTCTAATATTCTGCAGAATGTTAGAATGTTGCTGATTAGTATTTACTACCCAGGCGCTGAAAGCCTTTAGTGAATTTGATAAAGTGTTTGCCATAGGGCGATAGATAGTGTGCAACCATTCTCCCTTGGTATTGTTTTTTGATAAGTCCGGCATTCATAAGATAGCGAGTGTGTTGTGAAATGGTTTTGAAGTTTGCTTTAAGATGTTCAGCCATAGCTTCAACGGTAATCCCGTTTTCTTTATCAATCAAAAGAAGTATCTCAATGCGGTAGTGATTGGCCATACCCTTAAAGTGACGTTCCATTTGTTTGGCGGTTTTCAGTCTTGTAGTCATTAGTATATTATATCACAACTTTAATCATTCTTATATTCTGCAGAATGTGGGAATGATATTATTTGGCGGCGGGTTGAAAAGTTTTTAGTAGGCCGGATTGTTTTACAATTGCCACTAACTTTTTATGCAAATGGCCATTGGTAATAATAGCGCCTTTAATGTCGCGGTCGTATTTTTGTTCTTGACCCCAAAGATTAGTCACTCTACCGCCAGCCTCTTCCACTACTATCTTAACCGCGGCAATATCATGAGCGGCATTGCCCATAAAGATATCACCGTCAAATCCGCCAGTGGCTATTAACGAGGCTGATTCGCCAACTGTATAAATTTCCGGTGTGCGGGCATTTTGTTTATGAAGTAAATTAGCCGCGCTTGCATCTTTCCAACCAGTACGAATTAAAGCGCCCTTGAAGGTTTTTTGCTGACTGACTGATAATTTAATATTACGTTCTACCAAATAAGCGCCCTTATCCAGTTCTGCCAGTAAGGTTCTTTGGGCTAATGGGTTAGCCAGCACCCCAGCGACTGGTTTGCCGTTTATAACCACCGCAGCGGAAAAAACAAACAACGGCGCGCCAATTATAAACATATGTGTGCCGTCAATCGGATCAACCACGAATAACTTTTGGTCCTTTTTATAAGAACTAATTTCCTCCCCCAATAGGCCATAAGCTGGATAATATTTTTCTGTTTCTCGCAAAACCATTTTATTTACTTCCAGGTCGGCCTTGGTTACAGCGTCCAAGCCCCAATCGCTGCTTTTAGTTTTAACAGTATAACTAACCCCGCAGGGATTATAATGTTTTAACATTATCCGGCAAGCTTTTTGGGAAAGGTTCAATAAAAATTTCGTTCGCTGGCTAAAATTTTTCATAAAAAAATTAGATTGTCGTTTTATAGTTTTCTTTTTGGCAGTTTAAACTATTCGCCTATTCGCGCGAATTAGAGCCAGGTAGAACTGGGTATGTAACTAAAACTAGTGGGAGGATGGAGTTTTTAGTCTTTTAATTCAACCACTATCGGCGCGTGGTCGCTATCAATTAAATAGGCTGAATTGGGTTCCGCTTCCTGGTTCTGCAAATTGTCATTTTTAATTTCCACACTCAATATCTGACTAAGGAGTGGTTTAGATACTAAAATGTGGTCTATTAAACGTTGATAGTCGCCTTCTACTATACTATATCGTTTAGCCTGGGGTAGGCGTTCGCATACATTGGTTAGCCTTCCTGGAAATAAGTCTGACTCCCCTTTGAGCGCGCGCAAGGTAGCACTGGTTTCAGTATCATTAAAATCTCCAGTTACGATAACTTGTAGGGTGCTATCGGTGTTGAACATTTGGTCAAGCACTAAGCGTAGGGCCCTGGCTTCGGCCAACCTTCTTAGGCTAGAACGGATAATTCCATCACTAGTTTCAGTTTGACTGGTTGGTTGGGCTGCCTCTTTTGGTTCGTTATTTAAAGGTGTAGCAAGAGGACTTTTTAAATGTAACCCCAAGACGTGCAATGGTTTGCCGGCATAAGTAGTGATAAAGTGGATGACCTCGCGATAACTTTTTAACTGGCCGACGTAAGGTTCACCGGCGCCAACTGTGAAGAGTGGCAAACTTGGCGATAATCGAAAAGATTTGCACGTAGCTTGTGCGTCACGGTAAAGTATGCCGTTGGCTATACCTCTTGATTCAGGCTTAGCCATAAATGAATAATATTTTCCCGGGAGTTTGTCAGCCATGGTTTTAAGCACCTCAGCTGAGCCGATTTCATTCACCACAATTATATCAGCTCCCAACTTGATGATTGTAGCTACTGTCTGTTCTATACGTTGTTCAACAAGCTCATTAGTGTAAGTAATCAGCTCGTCAAAAATTTGATGGTCGCCGGCGGCAAATAGATTTCGTAAATTAAAAATCGCTATTTTCATATGGGGTGATTATTTTTTCTCTGCATGGCTGGGGGACATGGATTCTCCTATATAAGGCTGGGAGGGAAGGAATCGAACCTTCATACTGGGCTTCAAAGGCCCATGTCCTACCGTTAGACGACCTCCCAGCTCTATACAGGATTTTATGTCAATCACTTTATTTTTAAATATGTAGCTTCTCCGCCAAAGGCGGATGCGCCTCTGGCGCAAAAGGCCTGAGTCATATTTACCCCGCCGCCATAGGCGGGGTCATTAGACGATTCCCCAGACTTGGACAAAAGTTATAAACTACTTTTTATTTTTCTAATTTATGAGTCTGGATTCCGGCTCATAGGCCGGAATGACATTAAAGACGTAAGTCATCATAAATAATTTGTTTTTTTGGTTTTACGTATACTGAAATGAAGGAGTTAGATTCTTCTCCGCCAGCACGCCCCGCCGAAGGCGAGGCTCCGCCGGATGGATTTCGGCGAGCTCAATCGAGTCGCGGGCCGAGGGAGGCGGATCAGAATGACTTTGCTATTCTTAATTCGCTATTTGCAATTCTTTATTCTATCTTTTTTTAGCCTAATGTCAAGGTTTTGGCTGGGAATTATTGAACGACAGTAGCTGATTTATCTTGGCCGCCAGAATGAAATCATTTTCCGACAGTCCGCCGATAGCGTGAGTGGACAGCTCAATATCAACCTGGTTCCAATCGTGCAAGGTAAAATTGGGATGATGACTCTCGCTTTCGGCCAATTCAGCCAGTTGGTTTATGAATTTTATAGCCGCGGTAAAATCATTAAAAGCCAGACTGCGGTTAATAACTTTATCAGCACCGGCAATTTTCCAACCAGGAATCAATTTCAGATACTCCCCGGCTTTAGCTTTAGCCAACGGTTCTACCCCGCCTTCGCAGGGAACGCATTTTTTATTTAGTAGATTAGTCACAGGAATTTTTACGGCAGACGATTAAAGCTTTGAATCCCCTCTTTAGCATTGGTTATATAGGATAAATTGGTGGCTGACAAATTTAAAATTTGGTAACTGCGGGTTTCATTATTGACAATGACTTTTAATAGCTGCGTTTTTGGTCCAGCAGATTGGTTTTTAGCATCTTCAAATTTCCAAGTGCCGCTGCCAGTGGGTTTGCCATTAGTGTATTCGGTTACGGTATTATCAGCTTTGAATTCCATAGTATATTGGGCAGCAGTATTGTTTTGCCATTTGCCAGTTAAAGCGCCCGGATTGGGCGTTGGGGGCTGTTGGGGTAGATTGGGTTGAGTTTGAGGCGGGTGAGCATTGGGCAACGAGTCTAAACGCGGTCCGGGTAATTGAGGTTGTGCGCTGGGCATTAAAGCCGTCGGTTGGTTAATTTGGTTAGGATTGGCTGGGGGTAATTGCGGACCTTGAAATGGCAAATCTGGTTTGGCAGCCGTATCGGTGTTTGTTTGTGAGCGGCTTAAATCAAGTTTAGCCTGGGTGATTTGTTCGGTTGGATTATAAAAAATCAGGCGGTACATTCCATAAGACGCCGCGATGACAAAAATAGTAATCACTAGCCAGAGATATCTATTCATAATTAACTTAAATTTTTAAATACTTACGCATGGCCACAGTTGAAGCCAAGATGCTCAAAAGACTGCAACCTACAAATAAAGCCGGCCAAAATATAAACCAACGTTCATTGTAATAGTTAATTAAGTTAAAATCAAAACCATCAAAAAACGAACTGACATAAGGTTGCAGCGCGCTTAAGGCCGGGTAAAATATCAAGGCGCAAATAGCTGTGGCCAGTGCGGCGTAAAAGATGCTTTCTACCATTAAAGGCGCTCGTATAAACCAACTGGTCGCTCCCACCAGGCGCATAATGCCAATTTCTTCGCGGTGTGTATAAATATTAAGCCTGATGGTGTTAAAGACTACCAGCAGCGCGATTAAAACAAAAACTAAGCTTACCCCGTAGCCAATTCGTTTAAGTTTACCCGTCAAATCATTAACAGTGGAAATAACCCGTCGGTAATCGTCAAAACGAGCTTCTTGAATGTAAGCTTTGAATTTATCGCTTTCCAGTTCATCCAGAATTTTTTGATAACCTTGGTCTGATGATACTTTAATGGTTAAACTGGAACCTAAAGGGTTGGAGCCAATCGCCAGCAGTGATTCGGCGATAAGAGGATTATTTTGGTAGCGCTCTTTAAAACTTTTTAAGGCCTCATCGGCATTGATTAAGTTGACGCTTTTAAGATCGGGTAAGGCTTCAATTTGTTTTTTAAAACTGTCGATTTCGGCCAGTTTGAGTGTTGGTTTTAAATAAACCGAAATGTTTATTTTTTCTTCCAAACGGGAGAGGGCTTCGTTAGATAAGGTAGAAATGATGCTCAGGGCCGAAACCGAAATTAGACTCAAGGTCAAGATGGTAACTGTCACTAGTGACAGCCAAATATTGCGCCAAAAGTTTTGGCCGGCAAAGCGGAGGATGCGATAAAAAGCAATTAGCATAGTTTTATTTAAGTAAATATCTGCCTTTCTGGTGGTCGGATTGAACGCGGCCCTGGTCTATCATAATCACCCGGCGTTTAAGTTCGTTGACGGTATCTTTGTTATGGGTTACTAAAATAACCGTGGTGCCGAATTCGTTAATTTTTTTTAATAATTCAACAATCTCTTTGGTGTTGATTGAATCAAGATTGCCGGTGGGTTCGTCGGCTACCAGTATTTTGGGCCGGTGTGCCAGAGCGCGGGCAATGACCACGCGTTGCTGTTCGCCGCCGGATAATTCATGAGGAAAGCGTTCGGCCTTTTCCTGTAAACCGACAATTTTTAACAATTGGGGCACGATGCTTTGAATTCTGTTTTTATCGGCGTTGGAAACTTCCAGCGCAAAGGCGACATTTTCAAACACGGTCTTAGTCGGCAAGAGTTTGAAATCTTGGAAAACCACGCCAATTTGTTTGCGTAAAATTGGTACTTCATTAGTATGAATGTTGGTAATATCCCAGCCAGCCACCAGAATCCTGCCTTCAGACAACGGTTCTTCGGCAATTAATAATCTGACCAGCGTGGTTTTACCGGTTCCGCTTTGTCCCACAATGGAAACAAACTCCCCTTCCTCAATAATTAGGGTAATATCTTTTACCGCGACAATGTTCCCGGGATAATATTTACTGACATTGCGAAATTCAATCAAAGGCATAACATTATAAATATAGCATAAATTCCAAATAACTGGCTAATGTTTGAACTTAGCAGCTTGATTTTTTAAGCTTGGCTGATATACTGAAAGGCGAACTTTAATAATTTAGATTATTAATTGGCCGCTTTTATCAGGTGGGTGTAGTATGATTATCGCTCATAAGCTGGAAACACGCGGGATTAGTACAGTGGTAGTATCATTGCTTCCCAAGCAATAGAGGCGGGTTCGATTCCCGTAGCCCGCTCCAAGATTTGACTTTCAGGAATTTGACCGACTTTTTCGTGGGCGGCGCATAGCGCCGCCCATTGATTTTGGGGCTCGCCGCGTGAAACGAGGCTCGCCAAACGGATGTTCGAGCCAAAAATTTCTTTGGCATCAACCTTTTTCTCCAAAAGGTTGCTATCCCTTGCGATTTTT
>JACRFM010000075.1 GCA_016234305.1 Candidatus Kerfeldbacteria bacterium | reverse complement strand
TCAACTTTTACGGTCATAATTTATTTTTCTTTAAAATTAGCCATTTCACGGCTATATTTTTTTTAGAAATAGTTAATGAAAAGTTTAGATAGATTTTAACTATTATTTATTATTATTAACTTAGACTTAAATCAAGTCTGCTCATTTACAACTCGTCACTATAAGGAGATCGGACAATGAAACGGATTAAAATGCTCGCTTGTGTGGGAATCGCGTTGCTGGTTCTCGCTGTGAATTCTTTTGCGGCCGAGAAGATTTTTACTCTCCCCGTGAGTGGTGAAAATCTGCAGATTGCTCATGGATGGTATTACGATGCCGGCGATGCTCACTACGCCGTGGACTATCAATTAAACCTGAACGATCCTATCTATGCCCCTGCTGATGGCGTCGCCATGAGCACCTACAGTAGTTTAGATCAAGGGTATGGGTTCTACGCGCAAATGGTTATCATAAGGTATAACCAAACGACGGCAGATGAGAGGCACTATGCGAGTGTTTCAGCCCACCTCAATTCTTATAATCCGAACATACTATATCGTCCTAAAGATCATCGGGTCGATACGGATTATGAGAACTGGACTCCGGTAAGGAGAGGCGAGATCATCGGTTATGCCGGCGAGAGTGGGACTAGCTGGGTCCATCTTCACCAGGAGCATTATATCGGTGACTATGCCGATAAGAATAGTAGTCGTTTTGACCCATACGATATTTATGGTATGGGCGAAGACTATTTGCCGGATAAGGGGTGTGGTCAAAATTCCATGATGGTTGAGTGTCTAGTCGGCAGTTACTCCGACGGCTGGAACGCCAACGACGCCACTAAGCCTCTTTCTTCAAGCTTCCTCTCCTCCTACCTCGCCAACGACGGCTATCCCACCTTTGGCCTTCCTTGGGACAACGGCCGGAGCCAGTTCGTCCACTGTTGGCCCGATAACTGCAGCGCCCCCGGCGCCCTCTACGTCCAGGATTTCCTTCCCAATGGCCTCTGGTTCCAGCTGGTCTACAACCCGGACAAGAACCTGGTTTACCCCACCCTTAACCGCATCCTGGAATACTGGAACAGCCATTCGGGTTACAGCCTTTTCGGCCCGCCTCTGGGCACGGAGATTCACGACGACTTTTACGGCGCAACCTGGGCCGTCCAGGTTTTTAAGCCCATTGGCGCGGAAATCGCCACCCAAGCCCGGTATATCGCCTATGGCTTGTACACCGGCAATTACCAAACCGGCTATCTCTGGGAACTTCCCGCAGATGTCCGGCATAACTTGGAGGCCACCTTTAATAGCGTCAAGATGACTACGGATGGTAACGGCCACGGTTTTGGCGGCGGCGGCGGCGACGATGATGACGACGACATTCCTATCCCCGGCGTCCTTTGCGTTGATGTTTTAGACATCCCGGCGGCTGACTGGGCCAGCTACTACTCCGGTATGATCTTTAATGGCCGGTCCGATGTTTGCGGCGGCTTTGCCTGGCAGCTCTTCTGGGTCATCGGTTCCGCTTCAATGGGCACCAGCTGCAATCAGGGGGAGAACTCTCACGGCGACAACAATTGCGCCTTTGGCATCGCCAACAACAATTACGTTGGCAACCACTACAACACCCAGCTGACGAACCTTGACTACCCCTTGGACATCATTGCCGGAAAGACCTACCTTTTCTCGGCCATGGCCAGAAACGGCAATTACGTCGCCTATCCCACCCGGACCATCACCGTGGCCCTCACTCCCCGGGCTACTTACGACAACTACGACTACATCGGTTCGCTGACCGATGTTCTGGCATCGCCCGTCGATTTCACCATTGACCGCGCCTGGCGGCGGGTCAGTTACCATTTCACCGCCACCCGCACCGACCACAACGGTGCCATTCGCATCTTCTACGGCGACACGGTGGGCAGCATGCTCCTGGATGACATCTACCTGGCGGAATTCACTCCGGAGACCAACCTCATTCCCGCTCTTAACTTCCACGTTCTGGATCAGGGGGAAGCGGTGGTGGATGTTTTACCCGGAGACGCCAGCGAGCTTCCCGGCCTTTTCGGCCCGTCAATCAGCGCCGCCCAAGCCGTAACCATCTCGGTTTTCGTCAACGACTACGGGGTCTACGACACTCAAAGGTTTGACCCCTACGGCAACACTCTCAATCTCCCCGCCAACTACAGCCAGTGCAATTTCTACATCACTGACAGTCAGGGGACCCAGCGCTGGTTTAATATCTGGCTCTGGACAGTAACCAACGCCCAGATTCAAGGTTCCTGGCTGGACTACTCCGCCCTCTTGGCTGGCGGCTCGTCCACGACCACAACGACGCTGGCGCCAACCACGACAACATCCACGACGACGAGCGCCACGACCAGCACAACAACAACCACTACCACGGTAGCTCCAACCACAACGACCAGCGCCTCAACGACGACAACAACAACCAGCACGGTTGTCCCAACCACGACGAGCGCGACATTAGTTCCGACCACAACCACCACAGTGGCTCAAACCACGACCACAGTGACCACCACGACCGGCGCCACCACCACCACGACGATTCCCTCTCCGGGCCGGGGGTTGCTGACCGACAACGCCGCCACCGGCCAGTTGGAAATTCTCTGGCCGATTGACGCGGTGGCGCAAACCATCAGCGGTTTCCTGGTTAACGGGATGATAACGGAAATCCCCTTGAGCCAGCTGGCTGACTCTTTCGTCTGCCTGGAGAAAAAGGGCGGCAGCTATAATCAAGTTTGCGAGCCCTTTAACCAAGCCGGGCTAGTCATTACTTTTCCCAATCCGACCGCTGACTTCTGGCTGTTCATTGACGACGGCCCAAGCGGTCAGTACTGGCTCTGGATTGACAAGACCGGTTCGGCGCCATCTCTGCCCTGGTTTGACACAAATGGCATCCAGGCATCTGCCAATGCCAGCGACGCCTGGCTGCATCGCGGCAGTCAGTAACCAGGAGGCGGACAGGCGGATTTCATTCAACACCGCAGGGGCTTGGCTAAACAAGCCCCTATTCTAATTAGAAGGATTAGCCGCGGAATTGGCTAAATTTAAAAGATTAAATCCTAGAAAAGGGATTTTTTTAATTGTATTAAAGAAGAAATTTGTGCTAGACTAATATTTAGTTAATTAATTATTTATAATTATGAAAAAGACAAAAAAGGTTAAAAAGGTATTTGGTTACCATATGATTTTAGATTTATATGGTTGTAATCATAAAGCATGTGGGAGTTTAGAGATTTGTTATAATTTTTTGGATAAGATTACGGATATTATGAAAACTCATAAGCAAGCCCCTCCATATATTATTTTTACAGACGGGAAAAAATATCCAGATAAAGCTGGTCTGTCCGGATGGGTGCCAATAGTAGAATCTGGGGTTTCTATTCATACTTTGACAGTAACCAATTTTATTACAATAGATGTTTATAGTTGTAAGAAATTTGATCAAAAAAAGATTAAAAATTTTATCTTTAGAATATTTAAGCCTAAAAAATATGATACTAAGTATTTTCCACGAGCAGTAGATTATATTCATCCTGCAAAATAATTATTTGAAATAAATATCCTGTTGTTTTCTGAAGCTGCCATCTATTTTGAATTGTTTAGGATAGGAAGAAATACTTGAATTAATTTTTAATAAATGGGAATAGGAATATTCGGAGAAAATTATTGGCTATTTATTTGCTTAATGGCGCCAATGTTTTGGGCGATGGTGAATATTATTGATGTTTATTTTGTTGACGGAATATATAAAGATGAATGGGATGGCGTTATTATTTTCGGCCTTTTTCAAATTATACCTTCCATATTACTTCTTTTTTTCATTAAGTCAGATTTTTTAATTAAATTAGTAGATTTCCAATCCGGAAATTTTTTTCTATGCAATTCACTACTTTTAGCAATCCTAGGCGGTTTTTTTTTCTCCTTTGCTTTCTTTTTTTATTATAAAGCTTTATTTAATCAAAATGATGTTGCTCTTCTGCAAATTTTATGGAATTTTTCTGTGTTAGTAGTTCCCATTATTGCATTTTTATTCTTAGGCGAAAGGCTTCCACTTTACAAATATATTGGAATGGTTATAACACTTTTTGGTGCAACCTTGATTTTATTCGATAAAAAATTAAAAATGAAATTTTCTTCTAAATATGCATTAATTATGTTAGGTGTTGTCATACTATTTTCTGTTGGTATGGTTATAGGAGAAAAGGTTTATTCTAACCTAAATAGTATAACCTATGGCAATCAAGGTTTTTTAATTGGATTTTTATTTTTTTCTATTGGGTCATTTTTAGGCGGTGTATTTTTTATGTTTTATGGAAAAAGAAATCCAATTAATTTAATAAAAAGATACTATAAAATATTTTTTATTTCTGAAGGTTTAACATTCCTAGGAACATTGGCGTCACAAAGAGCTATTGATATCTCACCGTCAGTTTCTTATGTGGCAACTGTTGAAACATTTACGCCGGTATTTATTCTAATTTTTAGTTTTTTGATTTTGTTATTATTAAAGTTTACAAAAAATAAACAAGAGATTGTTAAAAAAATATATAATAAACAATTGGACGGGATATTAATTAAAATTTTTGCCGTAGGAATTATGGCAATTGGTATTTTTATAATAAGTTAATTTTATATGAGAATATTATTTATTTCTTCGCATAATATTATAGCTGCTGATTTAGCCCGCATTCTTAAAAAAGAAGGGAATGAGGTGAAGTTGTTTATTGATGATAAAGACAGGAAGTTGAATCTTGAAAACATAGTTGAAAAAACCGATAATTGGAGAAAAGAGCTAAACTGGGTTGGCAAAAGAGGGCTTATTGTGTTTGATGATGTTGGATATGGCAGAATTCAGGATAAATTGAGAAAAAAAGGTTATTCAGTTTTTGGCGGGTGTGAATCGGGCGATAAATTAGAGTTAAGTAGAGAATATGCTCAGGGAATTTTTAGAAAGTATGGTATGCAAACGCTAGAAACAGTCAATTTTAACAGTCTTGATAAATGTATTAAATTTATTGAAAAAAGTAAAAAGAACTGGGTAATAAAACAAAACAATCACAAGTTAAATATAAATTACGTTTCTCAATTAGATAATAATATAGATGTAATGGATTTATTAGAATTGTATAAGAAAAAATTTAGCCGTAGGATTAAAACCATTACAATCCAGGAAAAGGTTGAGGGTATCGAAATTGGAGTTGGAAGATTTTTTAATGGCAATGATTGGATTGGTCCTATAGAAACCAATCTTGAGCATAATCACTTTTTAAGTGGTG
>JACRFM010000074.1 GCA_016234305.1 Candidatus Kerfeldbacteria bacterium | reverse complement strand
CGCGGCGCCGGCAGTGTCAGTAAAATTGATATTACCAACAACACGGTTCAGCATTTTGGTGGCGTAAGTGGGCCTTACGGTATAGGAATTGATCAACAGGATAATGTTTGGGTAGCCAGTTGGGAGGGTCAATCCATTTATAAAATAAACGGCCAAACAGGAGGTATAATCTTTAATAAACCGTTGGGAATGAACGCGCGCGGAGTGGCTGTGGACGCTTACGGCAATGTATGGGTTAGTCATTCCTTAAACGATAAAGTTACTAAATTGGATAATAATGGGAACGTTTTATTTACAGTTAACAGTGATCCTGATAATGCGACAGGGTATATCGGCGCTCATCCTATCGGTATCACGGCCACGGCGGAAGGGTTTATCTGGGTGGTCAATTATAATACTCATAGAGCGGTCAAGCTTCACCCGGATAACGGCAGTATACTTGCTTGGGTGGATGTGGGATTGAATCATTATACTTACAGTGATATGGCCGGATACGCTTTGCGCAGTATTACTTTAAGGTCAGGAAGTTGGACCGTTAATTTTGACAGCAAGGCGGATAACTCCGTATGGAAAAGTCTTTCTTGGGTTGAAAGCGAACCGGCTGGGACTTATGTAAAAGTAAGGGCGCGCTCCGCCGCATCTCAAAGCGGATTAACAACAGCCGCTTGGTCGCCTTATTATGATTCTCCCCCGGCCAACATCAGCGGATTGCCAAATAACAGATGGATACAGATTGAAGTAAGCATGCATACGAATTTGGACAGTGTGTCGCCGGGAATAAAAGATTTGAAGGTGGAATTTGAGTAAAAAATATGTTCTCTCGCACAACCATAATAATAATTCTAATTCTGTTCCTCGCTATTCTGTTTGGCGCGTTGGGCTTTTTATGGTATAATAGTAAAAAGATTATTGAACTTCAAAAACAGTCTGACGTCGTAGTTAAGGCGCCGGTTTTGGAATTGCCGATTGATAGTGATAATGACGGCTTGACTGATGAACAGGAAAAAGTGTTGGGAACGGATCCTCATAATCTTGACTCGGACGGAGATTTTTTGATTGATGGCGCCGAGGTGGGCGAAAAAGCGTTTAATACTAATCCGCTTAATCCTGATACGGACGGCGACGGAATTTCTGACGGCGATGAAGTTAAGCAGGGGATGGACCCTGCCAAGCCCGGCGATGTTAAATTAGAAGGCGCCCCTAAAGAGTCAATTCAAATAAAAAAGTAGGATAGGATTTGTAGAATTTGTGGGATGGAGAGTGTCCGTTTTTGTCCCGCGTTAATAGTTCTTTGGAACTGTTAATTCGGATGAATTGTGGATTTACCGAGTAAATATGAACACCATATTTTTTTCTTTAATTCAAAGGAACAAAATTTTAAAAGTTGTCCTTATTTTGTTTTTCTTTTTTGTCCTCGCGATAAACAATGCAGAAGCGGCAAGTGTAAATATTGATTTTAGCGAGTGTCCATCATCTGAGTTTAATTTAACTACTTTAGGGTGGTCTTTTGTTTGTATTAGTGGCAATTGCCCTAATTATCAATGTTCTTGGGGAGAAATGCGTTACTACGGTCCGAACTGGGGAGAAGATTATGTCATTAAAACAATTAATAATACAGCTCCATCCGGAACTGGCAGTTTTAATTTTAAAATAGGTAATCAATATACAAGGACACGAATTAATTTTTGGGATAATAATAATATAATTGCTAATTTTAGCTTTGAGGCGGGTAGTCCAGTTAGGCTTAATGGCACAGATTTTGGAACATCATATTTGGGTTGGGGTTGGCCTTATCAGTTTCATACAGTTAATTATGAATACCGCCAATCATCCCAATATCCTGATAGATATGAATTTAGAGCGCAATATGATAGTTATGCTACCTCTTCTTGGATATTAAGCAATACAAATACTTATGGAGATGGTATAGATACTATACAATTATATCGCAACCCGGTAGCTGCGGCGGAATTTTACTATGATAATATTAAAATTAACTATACCCCATTACCCATAATTCCTACTATAAATAACTGGCCGGCAAGTTCATCTACAACTACTACGGATATAAGTTTATCCGGTGGCTGTGGAAATGATCAAATAATGGTTGCCAGAAAATTTTCCAATAACGGCAATACAGAAAATCTTGTCTGGGAT
>JACRFM010000006.1 GCA_016234305.1 Candidatus Kerfeldbacteria bacterium | reverse complement strand
CCATTCCAGTATACCAAATATCAGTTGACAAAGACATAAAAAAAATATATTCTGCTTGGTGCGTTTAGATTTTGCTATTTGCTAACACTTGGGTCTGTAGCTCAGTGGTAGAGCGCCGGCCTTTTAAGCCGGGCGTCGCGGGTTCGATCCCCGCCAGACCCACCACTAAAACGTTTAAAAAGAGCCAATATACGTTGGCTTTTTTTATTTAAATAAATACTTTAAAAAGTAAATTATATACTACTTCGACAAATCAAGTAATTTAAACAGCACCTGCCGCGTCACCTCTACATCGGCCAAGGCGCGATGGGCCGTGGGTTGCGGAATGGCAAAATGCTTAGCCAAATAGCTAAGCGCATAACTACCCAGCATCAGCTTGGAGCGGGCCAAATCAAGCGTATCCAGCATAGGATTATTAAGCGGCGGCAAACCCAAATCTTTAAGGTGCTTATTGATGAAGGCAAGGTCAAACTTAATATTGTGCGCCACCAAGGTAGCGCCTTCACAAAATAACATAAAAGCCGGAATAACTTCCATGAGGGGCCTACCTTCGCGTGCAATCAGCTCGTTGGTTATGCCATGAATGGCAATGGCGTCGGCTTCCACCTTGCGGCCGGGATTAACCAGAGAATCAAACGTCTCAATTACTTCCCGTCCGCGTACGCGCTCGGCCGCCAGCTCCACAATCGCATGGCCTTCCTCAGGCTTCATGCCCGTAGTCTCAACATCAAAAATCACATAATCACTTTCCGGCATAATACGTTAATTTTAAAGCAAAAAAGAACCCTTGTCGAGACTATATCACTCTTGAATAATCATGTGAACAAATTGTGTATGTAGCGCCCTTGATTTATGGCCCCCGGGAGGCGTACAATTAGCAATACTATGGCGCAAAATTTTCCTATTAGTCCGGCTGACCGTCTGCCGCCGCAAAATCTGGAAGCGGAAATGTCCACTTTGGGCTCTTTGCTGATAGACAAAGACGCGATTTTAAAAATTGCCGACATTCTGGAACCAAGCGATTTTTACCGCGAAGCCAACGGCCAGATTTATGATACCATGGTTGATTTATATGAAGCGCGCACACCGATAGATATTTTGTCGCTGTCCAGCCGCTTGCAGGAAAAAGGCCAGCTTGAAGCCATTGGCGGTCACACTTATTTGTCCGAACTTTCCAACCACGTGCCCACTTCCAGCCACGTGCTGCACTACGCCAAAATCGTGCAGCGTAAAAGCACTATGCGCAAACTGCTCCGCGCCGCCGCCGATATCACCGCCTTGGGCTTTCAGGAAACCGAGGACGTGGAAATTTTGCTGGATGAGGCTGAACGCAAACTTTATAATGTTTCACAAAAATTTTATCATGAAAATTTCGTACCGATTAAATCGGTTTTGAGCGAGGCTTTTGACCGCATTGATGAACTGCATCGCGAAGCCGGCAAATTGCGCGGCCTGCCCACTGGCTTTGCTGATTTGGATAATTTACTGGCTGGTCTGCAAAAATCCGATTTAATTATTTTGGCTTCCCGCCCCAGTGTCGGTAAAACCTCGCTAGCGCTGGATATTGCCCGTTTTATTGCCATTAACGGCAAGACCCCAGTGGGTATTTTTAGTTTGGAAATGTCCAAAGAGCAACTAGTAGACCGCTTGCTTTGCGCTGAAGCCGGCGTGGATATGTGGCGCATGCGCACCGGACGATTATCGGAAAAAGAAGATGATTTTCCCCGCATTGGCCATGCGATGGGTATTTTGTCCGAAGCGCCTATATTTATTGACGACTCAGCCTCTGCCAATGTTATGGAAATCCGCACTAAAGCGCGGCGTTTACAAATGGAGCACGGTCTGGGCCTGGTCATGGTTGATTATCTGCAACTTATGGAAGGACGCAACACTGAAAATCGCGTGCAAGAAGTGGCTGAAATAACCCGCGGTCTAAAAGCTCTGGCTCGTGAACTTAATGTACCGGTACTGGCTTTATCACAGCTCGCCCGAGCCGTAGAAATGAACAAGCCAGCCATACCTCGCTTGGCCCATTTAAGAGAATCCGGCTCGATTGAACAAGACGCTGATGTGGTGCTGTTTATTTACCGCAAAGCGGCTGACAAAAACTATCACCCCGACGATATTCCAGCGGATGAAAAAAACATCGCCGAAATTCATATTGCCAAACACCGTAACGGCCCCACCGGCCTGATGCGCCTGTATTTCAACGAAAATACCGTCAGTTTTAAGAGTCTGGAACGCCCAGGCTCCACTCCGCCGCCCCAACCACAATAAATAGAATTAGAACAAACTGATATAAATTTCAAAATTCAAAATACGAATGTCAAATCAAATCCAAAATCAAAAACCCAAATTTATTCATTTGTCATTTAGTCATTGATTTGATATTTGGTTGCCTCGTGCAACCATCCCGATAGCCATCGGGATAAAAGCGAAGCCTTTGCTTTGTTATTGGGATTTTGTGGATTGGCAATTATTTAGAAATTAGGATTTAGGAATTATATAAATTAACTCTTACTACTTACTCTTACTATTACTATTTATGTCTTCCATGTTTTCCAAACTTAAAGAAATTAAAGACCTGCGCCAACAAGCCAAATCCATTCAAAGCGTGCTGGCTCAGGAAAGCGTTGAAGCCACGGCCGCCTGGGGCAAGATTAAAGTTAAAATGAACGGCAATCAAGAAGTACAAAAAGTGGAAATTAACGCGGAGATGATGACGCCAGCCAAAAAATCAGATTTGGAAAAAGGCCTGCAAGAAGCCACCAACGACGCTATTAAAAAAGTGCAAAAAATCATGGCGGAAAAAATCCGCGCCCAAGGCGGCTTAAACATTCCCGGGTTAACTAAATAGACAATCAAATCATTGCTGAAAACAGACTGGCTATTTTATCGGACTTGACAGGTTGATATAAAGCTCAAAACTGCCCCCTATAGAGGGGTTTTTTATTATCAACAATTTGCTATAATTAGCATAGTTTTTGATATTTGGATATTGACTTACGCCTATGAAATTCGGCCATAAATATACCTCCCTTATAAACTGGCTGGAACAGGCTGGCAAAACTAAGGCGATACTTAGTGACAGTCTGACCTACGACAATAACAAAACTAAACGTTTAGATTTATTGAACACCATACTAAAATTACCTACCGCCAGAGCTAAATATATTAAAGCCGATACATTTAATCTGCATAGCCCGGTTATAATAAACCTAATCAAAGAACTGGGTGGCAGCAGAAAAAAATACAGTTTCCGTATTGCCCCGCAAGCAACCAGCGCCAGTGCTTTTCCTATAATCAAAAAATACGGCCTGACCTTTGCGCAATTTGAAAAGTATTTAAAAAAATCACGTTTGCCCAAAGACCAAACCACCATCCGCATTACTGACTATCGTAACGCCATAAAGTACGCCGCCATAGTTATTGTCAGCCCGGCTGGAATTATTGGCGAGGTGGCGCGCGGCACGCTCTATCATCTCACTTATTCTGTGCCGCTCAAAAGCGGCGACAGAATAACCACCTTCTATAAAACACCTGACGGTAGGCTTACCCTGGTAAACCCCACGCCCGAACTTAACACTCTGGCCGCCACCGTTATAAATTATCTATATCTAAAAAATAACCAGGTTAAACAAAAGCTTCGTCGCCAAGGTTTCCGCATTCACGGACGTTACCTCGGCGGCTACTATGAATACGTGGAAGGCGCTGACGGTGACGGTGTTTTTACTGACATGAACCTTAAAAAGATTACGACCAATATCAATGTTAAAGCTGTTATCAAAACCTTACGCAGACAAGTGGACAAGGATAAATCATTGCTAACAGGACTGCCGGTGAATCCAGCGCCTAAAATTGTGACTGGTAATGTTCAACTGATAAACGACCAAACGATTAACAAATTCCGGCCCGGCAATATCCTGCTTTGTAAACGCACCACTGCCAGTTATCTACCGGCTATGAAACGAGCCAAAGCCATAGTAACTGAACTCGGCGGGCTTACCAGCCATCCGGCTATTATGGCGCGAGAGCTCAAAATACCTTGTCTGGTCGGCATACCCGGCGTAACTAAAAAACTGCGCGATAAAACCGAGGTCCAAATAAACCTGATGGACGGCACTATTAAAACGATTGATTAAGTTTTTATTCCAAATATTTCCCTAACTAAATTACTCTTGTTATAATTATTGAGGTCATCTAAAAACTAACTAAATTTTGTTGTATAATAAGGGTGGAAATAAAGACAAATTAATTTCTACTCTTATGCCAAAACAAAATTTCAGACGTCTGCCCTCGGATTTGACTGATAAGGAATGGGAGGTAAT
>JACRFM010000070.1 GCA_016234305.1 Candidatus Kerfeldbacteria bacterium | reverse complement strand
GTTGCTATCAACATAATTAACAGTCGTGGTGCGAAACATAATATAAGCAGGATTGGTTGGGATAAGGGATAATCTGATTTGTGATTCAAGGTTGCCGGTATTAACCTCATCGTAAGATGTGGTTAATATTTGTTCAATCTTAGCTCGTCCATAAGCTGAGGCTAAACTGGCTCGCTCGGCGGATTTGTTGACTTTTAAGCTAAGCGGCATTACCGCTACCACGGTGATTAAACCTAAGGCTATAATTGCCGTAGAAATTAAGACTTCAATTAAACTAAAGCCCGGTCGATGATCATTGTAATTTGACATAACCAGAGGGTTTAACCTCCACGGTGGCAGTTTGTGAATTAGTGTTAGTTAAAATAATATTGCCAGCTTGTGTGACTGCGCCGGTGGTATTGTAGGTCACTTCATTGTTGGGAAAGCCGCCCAAGTTTTGCCAGCTGATACCACTGACTAAGTTGTGTTCGCTAATTAGAGTATCACCGCCGTCGCGTTTTAGTATTTGGTATTTAAGGGGATTGCTATAGAGTTTAACTAGATGAGTTTTTTGTTCAGCTACTGTAAGTTGTTGAGCTAGTCGTAAATCATTGAGCAGAGCCCGGGCTTCATCCCTTAAGTTGGCGCTTTGTTGTCGGCCGCTGAACGAGGGTATGACTAGAATTGACAGCAGTACTAAAACCGCCATCACCACCATTAATTCTAAAAGAGAAAAACCCGGTTTATTCATGGTTAAACATTTTGCGTTAGGCTGTACATTGGCAAAATAATCGCCACGGCCATGGCGCCGACGCCTACACCCAAGAGCAACATTAACAGCGGTTCAATAATAGTTGATAAATTGGACATAGTGCGGTCAACTTCTTCTTCGTAAAACCCCGAGAGCTCCTCCAAAATGTTGTCTAAGGAGCCGGTATCTTCTCCGACCGTAACCATTTGTATAACGAGGGGTGGAAAAAGTTTGGGATATTCGGGAAGTATCGAGGCTATTTGTACGCCTTTCCGGACTCGTTGGCCCATGTCATTAACGGCCTGGCGGTAAATTACGTTGCCTAAGGTGGTAGCGGTGATTTCAAAGGCTTGGACAATCGGAATATCGGTTTTAATAAGCGAGGAGAAAGTGCGGCAAAATTTAGCCAAATTTATTTTTTGTAAAATTGGACTCAAAACCGGAGTCTTTAACAATAAACTATGCCAGAGACGGCGGCCTGACGGAGCATGAATGAATTTAATAAAACCCCAGATTATAAAAACAGCCGCAATTATAAGCCAAGGGCCGTTACTCGTAACGAATTTGCTGACATTGATCAGAATTCTGGTAGGCAGCGGTAAGGTGGCGTTAAATTCTTCAAAAATGCCGATGATTTTGGGAATTATAAAAGTAATCATGCCAATGGCAATGCCGATCATAGCCACAACTACAATGATAGGATAAGTTAGAGCGCCGCGTACTTTGGCCACCAAAGTGTGGCTTTTACGGAGTTGATTGGTGATTTGGATTAGGACTTCTTCCAGTTTGCCGCTTTTTTCACCAGCACGAACCATATTAACAAACAGCTCGGAAAAAACCTTGGGATAATTAGCTAAAGCATCTGATAAAGTAACGCCGCGGGTAACATGTTCGTTGATGTCAGTTAAAATTTGTTTGAGCAGTTTATTGTTAGTTTGTTCCGTTAAAGTCTTAAGAGCCGTGGACATGGATAAGCCGGAGCGCACCATCACTTGCAAATTTTGAGCAAAGAAGATCTTATCAATGTTTGAAACTTTTTTAAACCAGCCGGTTTTAATTTTCTGATTAGTAGTGGCGTTGGCAATAACTTGAACACTTTCCAGAATCAGGTCACGTTCGGCCAGCTTGGTTTTTAATTCATTTTCCGAAACCGCTTCCATTTCACCGCTAGCGCGGTCGCCATTGACGCTTCTGGCGTTGTAGCTGAATTTCATAATTTATTCCCGGGTTACCCGCATCACCTCTTCAATGGTAGTAATGCCGGACTTGGCTTTAATAAAGCCGTCGTCCAGCATGGTTAGCATGCCTTGGTCAAGAGCGGCTTTTAAAAGTTCCTGTGAAGGGGCGCGGTTTAGAATTAAATTAGCTACTTTGTCATCAACTTCCAGTATTTCGTAAATGCCAATTCGGCCGCGGTAACCTTCCTGGTTACATTGTTTACAACCCTTACCGCGATAGAACAGCATGGTTTCCATTTTTTGTTTAGTCGAGGAAATGGCCCCTTCCCGGGTCATATTGGCCAGCAAAGCTTCCAAATCAAGTTGGGTTGAAATGTCTTCGATGTTTTTACGGGTTAATTGATAAGAAGCGATGCAGTTTTGGCAGATTTTACGCACCAAACGTTGGGCAATAATCAGATTTACCGTTGAAGAAACGAGGAAGGGCGCCACCCCCATATCCAGCAGGCGCGGCAGGGTGCCGACGGCGTCATTGGTGTGCAAGGTGGACAGTACTAAGTGTCCGGTCATGGCCGCGTGGATGGCTATTTCGGCGGTTTCCATATCACGGATTTCACCCACCATTATTATATTGGGGTCTTGTCTAAGCAAGGAGCGCAAACCGGCAGCAAAAGTAAAACCAGTCCGCGGTGATACCTGGCTTTGGTTAATCCGCGGCATGCGGTATTCGATCGGGTCTTCAATCGTGGAGATGTTTACTTCCGGGGTATTGAGTACGTTTAAAACCGAATACAAGGTGGTAGTTTTACCGCTGCCGGTAGGGCCGGTGACTAGTATCATGCCGTGCGGTTTGGAAACATTGCGTTTTACCAAAGTGAGACAACTTTTTTGAAAACCAAGCTGCTCCAGGGTCAGAATTTGTCCTGATTCCTGCAGCAAACGCATGACGATTTTTTCGCCGTCAAACACCGGGATAATGGAAACGCGGAAAGAGAATTCGTATTCCTTGGTTTTAATTTTAAAACGTCCGTCTTGGGGCAAACGATGTTCGTCAAGTTTTAAATTGGATAGAATTTTAATGCGCGCGGTTAAGCCAGCTTGCACGGCTTTGGGCAAGGTCATGACATCGCGCAGTACGCCGTCAATCCGATAACGCACGATAACTTCCGTCTCGGTTGGTTCAATATGAATATCCGACGCTCGTTCAAAAATAGCGTACTCCAGCAAAGTATCAACGATTCGGATAATCGGCAGGTCTTCGGCCATTTTTTGTAAATCGTTGCCAGCCTCTGGCTTGTCTTCTTTGGTTAGTTCGGCGAATTCAGCTTTTAAACTTTTGTGATATTGTTTGAGCACTTCCCGGATGGAATCAGGCGTAGTCAGGTTAATATCCAATTTGAGTCCGAATTTTTTTTCCAGAAATTCAAAAGTTTGTAAATCTTCCGGGTCGGTGGTAGCTATTTTTAACGAATGGTCGTCTTTATCAAAAGCGACAATCTGATGGGTTTGAGCGATTGGTTCCGGAATAGCCAGCAGAATATCCTTACGGATAAGGACATTTTTTAAATCAATAAAAGGCAAGTTTAATTGTTTGGCAATTAAATCGTACAGTACGTCGGCGGTAGCCAAATGCTGCTTGAGCAAATAATCTTCTAAACTTACGTTGCCGTTTTTGAGTTCCTCTTTTATCTTCTTTAAATCAGCCGGCGTAATTATTTTATTGTCTAGAACCGCCTTGGTGAGGTAGTTTTGGTTGAACATACCCAGTAACAATAACTTCACTAGGCACCCTTACGAGCCAAGCGAAATAGAATTTAAATAAATTAAAAATTGAGTCATATTGTTGAAATGTAAAATCTGCCGGGTGCCGAGGGCGAGCCCTGGGCACCAAGAATAGTCAAAAGATTGGGATTGTTGTCCGCTCGTCGCCGACGAGAAATATACCGCTGGAGCGATGCGAGGGTACCGAGCTGGCTTGCGGTGCTGGGCGAGTATAGTGAAGTTTTGTTACTGGGCATACCTCATATATCAACTTTGCCAAACCACCCCAGCGCGAGCGTGGTTAAACAAAGGTAAGTGATTAAATAATTTTAAATGAAGTTCTAAAGTTAAGAGGATAATATCTGGATGAGCGTTGGTTAAACTGGAGTTGCGGTTATTTTAACAGGCTAGTCCCTACATTCTAGCTTGACTTAAGTATAACAAAGATTGTCTATTTTAACAATTAAGTCAGACGGTTTCGTTTGCCAAAAAGTTGATTTTGCAGTTACAATCAATATAGTTTATGTGGTCATTCAATTATTTTTGGCAATGGCGCCGCGCTACTTGGCGGGCTTTTTGGCGTCAACCGGGCATTACCGGCGCCATTGGCCTGAATTTATTGATTTTACTGGCTATCTGGTGGCTGATTTTGTCTACTCAAGGGGGTCAGGACAATAATTTTAGTATTATCCGTTATGCCGTACCACTCGGCCCCAATTGGGTCGGTGATGCCCTGTGGCTGCTCTCGATACCGGCTTTGGCTACGGTTTGCGCTTTGGTTAATATAGCTTTGGCTTATATTTTAGGACGCCGGACTTTAATTTTAAAGCAAGTTTGGTTGTGGCTTGGTTTTTTTATTACTTTAGGCTGGTTGTGGCTTGGTTTGTTATTGTTCTGGATTAATAGTTAGATAGCAGGTGATGATAATTAAGCAATTATGAACGGAGCTGTTTTAGAAATACTATTGCTGGCGACTATTTCATTTTTGGTGGCTTTCAGCTGGACACCGCTGCTGACTAATTTTTTGTATAAATATCATTTGGGCAAAAAAGTGCGCGCCGTCGAGAGCGCGCCGATTATGTCGGCTCTGCACCAAAAAAAATCCGGTACGCCGACTATGGGAGGTTTGCTTGTTTGGGTAACGACTTTAGTTTTAGCTTTGTTGTTTTTTTATTTGGACTTGATAGGACTGGTTCATTTTAATTTTTTGTCACGCAGCGAAACTTTATTGCCCTTGGGCGCACTGGTAGCTTCGGCTTTGGTTGGTTTGGTTGATGATTGGTTTAATGTGCGGGCCATCGGTCCGAACGGCGGCGGGCTGGGCATGAAACACCGTTTATTAATTTACGCCGGTATAGCTCTGGTCGGCGCCTGGTGGTTTTATTTTAAATTAGGCTGGGATGTGCTGCATGTACCTTTTTTTGGTAATATCGCCATTGGCTTATGGTATGTGCCGATTTTTATTTTAGTTATCGTGGCGACGGCTTTTTCAGTGAATGAAATTGACGGCCTAGACGGTCTGGCCGGCGGTACGCTGCTGGCGGCTTTCGGCGCTTTTGGGGCAATAGCTTTTTTGCAGGGTAAATATGATTTGGCGACTTTTTGTGCCGTGATAGTTGGCAGTTTGTTGGCATTTTTATGGTTCAATATCAATCCGGCCAGGTTTATGATGGGCGATACTGGCGCCATGTCGCTGGGGGTGACTTTGGGCATTGTGGCTATGCTGACTAACATGGCCTTGCTCTTGCCGATTATCGGTTTGTTGTTTGTGCTCGAATCTTTGTCAGTAATTATTCAAGTTTTATCTAAAAAGGTAAGGGGTCGTAAAATTTTTTTATCAGCGCCCTTTCATCATCATTTGGAAGCCATTGGTTGGCCAGAACCCAAAATTGTGATGCGCTTTTGGGTGATTTCGGCGGTGACGGCGGCCGTCGGCTTGATTGTGGCTTTATTGGATAAGGGGCTTTAGGAGGTATAACCATGACAGCGGCTGATTTTAAAAATTTGCCAGTTTTGGTACTGGGACTGGGGTTGCACGGTGGCGGCGTGGCTGTCACCAGGTGGCTGCTTAAGCAGGGCGCGCGCGTTACTGTCACTGACCTTAAAAATCGCTTGGAGCTAATAGAAAGTTTGCGAGCCATCGGTCCGGCTTCTTACAATTTGGTGCTCGGGGCGCATCCACTGAGTTTGTTAAAATCTGGCCGTTTAATTGTTCAAAACCCCGGTGTGCCAAGTGATTTATCTTTACTTAAAGCGGCTCGTCGTCGGCATATACCCATAGAAAACGAAGCCAGTTTATTTTTAAAGTTGTGTCCGGCGCGGCAGCTCGCGGCCGTTACCGGCAGTAAGGGAAAATCAACCGTTACTAGCTTACTCGGGCAGATGGTTAAAGCGTGGCGGCCGGGGACACGCGTAGCCGGCAATATTCGTGACACAGTCATGTTTGATGTTTTGACTAAAATTAAACCAACTACGCCAGTGGTTTTAGAATTATCTAGTTGGCAACTGGAACAAGTGGGCAAGCATAAATTGAGATTGCCGCTCGCCATAATAACCAATGTTTTACCGGATCATTTGAATCGTTACCATTCTATGGCAGATTATACCGCGGCCAAGGCACAAATTTTTCGCTGGCAAAAACCAGGCGACCGGTTAATTTTAAATTATGATAATTTGATTACGCGCTCCTTGGCTCGTCACGCCGCCGCCCAGGTTTATTGGTTTTCCACTCGCCACCGCGTCAGTCCGGGAATTTGGCTAAGCCGCGGCCAGGTTTATATTAGCGGTCAGAACGCTGTTAAAAAAATATTTAGCGCGCGAAACTTACAAATTCCCGGCGAACATAATTTAGCCAATGCTCTGGCCGCCAGCCTGGCTGCTTATTTAATGGGCGTGCCGCTTTCGGTTATCGCCCGCGTGGCCTGTAAATTTACAGGTTTACATGACCGTTTGCAGTTGGTGCGTAAGTGGCACGACCTTGAATTTTACAATGACACCGCGGCGACGGCGCCGGCGGCGGCAGCCGCAGCCCTGGCGGCCTTGCCCCGGCACAACCTCACTTTAATCGCCGGCGGGGTAGATAAGAAACTTACTTATGGTCACTTGGCCAGCTTGATAAAACAGTTAAAGGTACGTTTAGTTTTATTGCCTGGTACGGCTACTGTTAAACTGCAGACAGCCTTGCGCGGTTATCAGCCGATAGTCTTGGCTGAATCTATGGCGGCGGCGGTCAAGCTGGCTGTTAAACTAACGCCGCCCGGCGGGACGGTTTTACTATCTCCCGGTGCGGCCAGTTTTAATTTATTTAAACATGAATTTGACCGGGGCGCGCAGTTTGCAAAACTGGTTAAGAACTTAAAATAATTTATGTGGCCAAAAATTTCATCATCTAAAAGACAGACTAATTCTCCGGATTATGTTTTTCTGCTTTGGGCAGGTATCTGGGTGATTTTAGGCTTGATTTTTTTAACTTCCGCCAGTTCGGTTTTGGGTTATCAAAAGTTTAATGATAGTTATTTTTATCTCAAGCGTCAGTTATTGTACGGTTTATTGCCAGGCTTGGCGGCGTTTACTTTTTTTAGCCGCTGGCCTTACCAAAATTTAAAAAAATATGCCACCCCGGCGCTCATCTTATCATTGGTTCTGCTATTAACGGTCTTTATTCCCGGCTTAGGTTTTAAATACGGCGGCGCTCAGCGCTGGGTGAACTTTTTAGGTTTTTCTTTCCAGCCGAGTGAATTTGTCAAACTAACCTTTTTAGTTTATTTATCTTCTTGGCTAGCCTCGCGCGGTCGGGAGAATTTAAGTGATTTGCGCCAGGGTTTATTGCCCTTTTTGCTGGTTTTGGGAACGGTACTTGGTCTAGTTTTGCTGCAAAAAGATTTAGGCACGGCTTCGGTCATTGGCGTCAGCGCGCTGTTAACTTTTTTTGTGGCCGGTGCCAATTTGGTTCACCTTGGTTTGATTACAGTTTTTGGTTCCGGAGCCTTGTGGTGGCTAATTATGAAAGTAGGTTATCGCGCGCAGCGTTTTACGGTTTTTTTAGACCCCAGTCTTGATCCACAAGGCATTGGTTATCATATTAATCAGGCGCTGTTGGCGGTTGGTTCGGGCGGCCTGTTTGGTTTGGGAATTGGCTATTCACGGCAAAAGTACCAGTATTTGCCGGAAGTAACCGGCGATTCAATTTTTGCCGTCATCGCGGAAGAGCTGGGATTTGTCTTTACCACTTTATTTATTATTTTATTGATGGCGTTTTTTTGGCGCGGTTTTAAAATTGCCCGTCAGGCGCCGGATGAATTTGGCCGCTATTTAGCCATTGGTATTTTAGCTTGGCTGGCCTGGCAGACTGGTATTAATATGGCTTCAATGGTGAATATTTTGCCGTTGACCGGAGTGCCTTTGCCGCTGGTGTCGTCCGGCGGTACGGCGCTGATGACGGCCCTCGCGGCCATTGGTATTTTGATTAATATTTCCCGTCAGGCTAAGTCTCTACCTAAAAAAATATGAAAATAATTTGCGTCGGCGGCGGCACCTTGGGTTCAGTCACACCACTCCTCGGGGTAATTGAAGCTTGGCAAAAAATTGAACCGCGTTTGGAAGTAGAGTGGTGGGGAACCAAGCAGGGCCCGGAAAAAAAATTGCTTAAATCGCTGGGTATTAAATATTATTCGATAGCGGCTGGCAAATTGCGTCGTTATTGGAGCCTGCGGAATTTTAGCGATGTTTTTCAGGTTGGTTTGGGGTTTGTGCAGGCCTTGTGGCGTTTTGGTTTAAGGCGGCCGGAGGTGGTTTTAACCGCCGGCAGTTTTGTAGCCGTGCCGGTTGGTTTGGCTGCTAAATGCTATGGCCTGCCACTCACTCTTCATCAACAAGATGTTCGTCCGAGTTTGGTTAATAAATTACTAGCACCCTTGAGTGATTTAATAACGGTTACTTGGCCGGATTCCTTGCAGCATTTTTCTTCGTCCCGGACGGTCTTGACTGGTAATCCGGTGCGCACTGGTTTTTTAAAGCCGCCGGACAAGGAACTCGTTTGTCAAAAATTAGGTTTAAAATCCACCCGGCCCATTGTCCTGGTAATGGGTGGGGGTACGGGGGCGGCTTTTTTAAACGAATTAATTACTGCCAATTTAACGGTCTTAGTATCTTTTTGTCAGATTATTCATTTAACTGGTCTGAATAAGGTTGGGGCGGTTAACCAAGCAGGTTATTATCCTTTACCACTAGCCACCGATACCGCCAGTTTGTTAACCGCGGCTGATGTTGTAGTGGCTAGGGCCGGTATGGGTACTATCACTGAACTCGCGGCCGCGGCCAAGCCAGCCATCATTGTTCCCTTGCCCGAGTCTCACCAGGAAGATAACGCTGTTTATTTGGAGCGTAAACAAGCCGCTGTAATTTTGCATCAGACTAGCTTGACGCCAGGTGCATTTGTTGATACTTTAAGACAGCTTCTGGCGACAGCCGGCAAAAGGAATGTTTTAGGAAAAAATTTACAAGCCATTATGATTGAAGGTGCGGCGGAGAAAGTAGTAGCCGAAATCATTAAGATATTAAACAATAATGTCAAATTTCAAAACCCAAATGTCAAATCAAATCCAAATGACCAAATTTAGGCATTGGGATTTTAGTCATTGATTTGTCATTTGGTTGCCTTGTGCAACCATCCCGATGGCCATCGGGATAAAAGCGAAGCTTTTATTGGTAATTTGTTATTTTCTGACTGGGTATTATTTCCCGCCCGAGGCGGGTCGGCCTATGGCGGAAGAAATTAGGATTTATAATTTAGAATTTAGAGTTTTGATATGTCTTTATTAGATTCAGCTAAACGTATCTATCTCATTGGTCTTAAAGGCGCGGGTATGACAGCTTTGGCGCAATTTTTGCAAGCTCGCGGTCAGACTGTTTGGGGGAGCGACACGCCGGAAAAATTTTTTACAGATGAGGTGCTAAAGCGCTCTCAGATTGAAGTTAGAGAAGGCTTTGCCGCCGCCCATTTGGATAGGGCGATTGATTTAGTTATCCGCTCCACGGCTTATGGTGATGACAATATTGAAGTTCGAGCTGCTCAGGAAAAAAAATTGCCCATCATTACTTATCCAGAAGCTTTAGGTGAACTTACCCGGCAGTATAAAAGTTTGGCCGTGGCCGGTTCTCACGGCAAGACCACCACGGCCGCCTTGCTGGCCCATGTCCTGCAGACGGCGGGCTTGGCGCCCTCGGCTTTGGTCGGTTCTGAAGTTACTCAGTTCAAGGGCAATGCGCTGATTGGTGCTGGTGAATTATTTGTGTTTGAAGCTGACGAGTATCAAAATAAGTTTCAATATTATTCGCCGCAAAGCATTATTTTAACCAGTTTGGATTGGGACCATCCGGATTTTTATAAAACACCGGCGGCTTATGAGGCGGCTTTTGTGGAGTTTCTTAAAAAGCTGCCCGCCGATGGCTTGGTGGTAGCTTGTTATGACGATGATAACGTGAAACAAGCTGTGGCCGCGGCTAACCTTAAGCCAGAGCAAGTTGTGACTTACGGTTTAACAACTGGCTATTGGCAGCTGGGCCGCATGTGGCTGGAGGAAGGGCGCTGGCATTTTTCAGTTAATCAAGGTGAGGACTATGCCGGCGCGTTTTATTGGCGTTTAATCGGCGGTCATAATGTGGCCAATGCTCTGGCGGTAATGGCCTGCGCCCGCCGTTTGGGAGTTGACCTGGAAGTAATTCGTCAGGCCTTAATGTCGTTTGAAGGCATTAAGCGGCGGTTTGAAATTAAAGGTAAATTAAATAATCAGGCTATTTTAGTGGATGATTATGCTCATCATCCGGCGGAAATTGTGGCGACTTTAAAAGCGGCGCGGGCTTTTTATCCTTATAAAAATATTCGCGTGGTTTTTCATCCGCACACTTTTAGCCGTACCGAGGCTCTACTGGCTGATTTTGCCGCCAGCTTTGCCGAAGCTGACGAGGTAATTGTTTTGGATATTTATAGCTCAGCTCGCGAGCAGTCAGGCGGAGTAAGTTCAGCCGATTTGGTGGCCGAAATTAAACAGCGCCAGCCTAAAGTGGAATACCGGCCGACCGTGGCCGCGGCGACGGATTATTTAAGTGAGACTATGGGTCGCAGTGACCTGGTGATTACCATGGGCGCGGGTGATGTGTGGAAAGTAGGGGAGGAGTTAATAAAAAAATTCGGCTTAGTGACCGGCAGCGAGTTTTAATTTTATCTTTTTAACGTCATTGCGAGGAGCCCCGCAGTAGAGCCCCGAAGGAAAGTAAAACTTCCTACGGGGTAAACGCCGCTCACTACGGGGTAAATCCGCGACGAAGCAATCTGACACAAAGTGTCATTACGAGAGCCGATAATTATCGGCTCGTGGTAATCTCAACCTCTGAGATCGCCACACTTTCGCTTGCCCCGCCGAGCGGCGGGGCGATGACTGGTGCATCATTTACCAAGGACAGGCTTAGGCAGGCGGGTGCTAATCGGCCCATTCACGCACGAGCCTTAACGTTCAGGCTGGTGCCGCCTTGCAGGCTGACACTACGACATAGCGGCATAAGTAAAATTGACTTCCACTCCTGGCACGCTAGAAAAGGGAACTGAATTTTCCTAATTTTGCCACCATGCCGGAGCTGCGTGGCAGAGCGCCTGCCCGACGGCCGGCGGGGAAGTCAGACGGGCGTTAAAGCCGTCCCGTGTTGTGGAAGTTTGTGCATAGGGTGGCTAGCTCATCTGACGAGCACTGCAGTAGCGTAGGCTCTGTGTGGCGATTATTGTGTAACTTCTAAAAGTTTCGCTTTTATCCCGATGGCCATCGGGATGGTTACACGAAGTAACCAAAGAAGTAGCCAGAAGATTTTTACAAAGGGCACTCTTGTAGTAATATTGCTCTGATATTTATATTGTCTTATAGGGATTTTTGTCCAGCCCCGCACAATAATAAATATACGGGGCAAGCTGGACAAAAATCCCTATCGCTCTTCTAGTTAGTTATTAGTACTATTAGACTATTTTTCTTTGTATCAATGTATTAACACGCTGATACAGAAGAAAAATAATAAAAAACCACCCCGATGGCCATCGGGGTGGTGAGGGAAAAAAAGTTATAAATTTTTTCAATCCGCAAATAGGGTTGTGAACTGAAAAAAGTTGCTGTGCCAAGTTTGCTCAAACCTGCACAGCCGAATCCTATTTTTAAGGTTATCTTGGGCGGATTAATCTCAAGGGCCTAATTTTTTAATATAACTAACACATGGCTTGTCCATGGATTTATTATTGTTTCCGGAATCTGTCCGGGTTTATTTAAAAATCATTATCACTGAATTCAACCAATTCAATTTTTCTGGTCGTTAGTAATATTTTTTTAGCTTTGCTTAGTTTACCCGTCCGTTCATTGCGGGCGGTAAAGTAGGCATCCAACTTATAATCAGCCACTGATGGATAATGTTCGGCATCATAAGTTCTGTGGAAGGTACCGAGTTGACCCGGATTGAACATTCCCAGTTGTTCGCTAAAGACCCAGCAGGTAATTACATCTTTGGAGCGATTATTAACTTGGAAGTTAAAGGTCGCTTCCGGTAACAAGAAGTCCGCGCAGCTGCAGGCGGTCTTATATCCCGGAAACGAGATGGAAGAGACTATTATTAATAGCCAAAACAATATTTTGTTTAGTTTTTTCATTTTTAAATTCCCATGTTTGTTTAAAATTTATTTTAATAAAAAATCGTCCTGATTAATCCGGAGGAGAATTGCGCAGCCAGGGTTGGCTGACAGTCGGTAGGTTTTGGCCGCAAGCGGCGAGCCTACGCAAGCTATAATTTTATGGTAAAACCCAGATCCCTCCAGGTTAAGTTCCATAAATCTTATAACCTCTCCCCTCCAAGGTTAATAAGGACGATTTCGGAAAACAGATTGTCAAGCTGATTTATTTTAATTAACTATTTAGTATACTCCCGCTATTTAAATTTGTCAAGAGCCCTCGGAATGAATATTAGGCTATCTTGTCTAATATTAGCCAAAAATAATTAATTTATAATTAAGAATAATAAGTTAAAATCGGTAAATTTTCGTAATACCTGATTCTTGGTTGGTAATTCTAACACCATCAATGTGATACAATATTTAGCAATTGTTTTATACTGTATTAAGCCGGTCAATTAAGTAACTTTATGGATATCTCTCTTGAACTAAGGAACAATTTAGGCGAGAAGCTGCTCGTCAATGAGCCGCTCAAGGACCATACTAATTTTAAAATTGGCGGGCCGGCTAAGTATTTTTTTACTGCCGCCACTGCCGATGAATTAGTTAAAGCTTACCAAGTAGCCAGAGAATTAAAAATTCCCGTCATAATTTTAGGTGGCGGGACTAATGTGCTGGTCAGCGACCAGGGGTTTGCTGGCCTGGTGATTAAAGTAAAAAATCAAGATTATAAAATTGATGGCCTTAAAGTTGTCTCTGACGCTGGAGTGAATTTAGGTTTTTTAGTGCAGAAAACCGTGGCCGTCGGTTTGAGCGGATTTGAGCCGCTAGTGGGCGTGCCCGGTTCGGTGGGCGGTGCCGTTTACGGTAATGCCGGTTTACCGGGAGCTGTCCAAGGTTTTATTGGCGATTGGGTAAAGGCGGTGACGGTCTTTCGTGAAAATAAAGTAGTCCGGGTGCCGGCGGCCGAGTGTCAGTTTGCTTACCGCGATTCTTTGTTTAAATATAACAGTGATATTATTTTGAGCGCGGAGTTTGAACTTATGGCGGGCGATAAAGCTGCCAGTCAGGAATTGGTAAAAAAATATATTAGCGCCCGGCAGAATCAGCCTTATCATTTACCTTCGTCCGGTTGTGTATTTACTAACGTGCCGATAGTTGACGCAAGCGAAATAAAACAAAAATTTCCCCAGGAGGAAAAGTTGGAGCAATTTATAGCGCGCGGTCAGCTGCCCGCCAGCTGGTTAATTGACCAAGCTGGTTTAAAAGGCAAAACTATGGGCGGTATTCAAATATCCGGCCAACACGCTAATTATTTAGTCAATGTCGGTGGCGCTCGCGCCGAGGATGTGGTGATGATGATTTCTTATATCAAGCAGCAGGTGCGGGATAAATTCGGCATTCAGCTGCAGGAGGAAGTGAGATATCTGGGGTTTTAAGGCATATAATTAAAGGACGGTTGTACAGACCGTCCTTTTGTTGTGATTAATCTCTATTTTCTACAAATAAATCGGATATAGATTCGTTTTGGTGCGCTCTAATAATCGTCGTGGCTAACAGCTCAGCGGCTGATAGAATTTTGGAATTATTGGGCAGATTTTTTGGATTTAAGGTGTCAGTAAAGCATAGTTCGTTGATGGGGGAGGAATTGAGGTTATTAATGGCGTTGCCGGAAAGCACTGGGTGCGTGCAAGCGCCATAAATATTTAAAGCGCCCATCTTTTTAAGAGTTGTTGAACCATTCAGAAACGTACCGGCTGTATCTATAATATCGTCCACCATCAGTACGTTTTTGCCAGTTACATCTCCAATGAGATACATTTCGTCGTCTATTTCATTGTGTTTACTTCGTCTTTTATCAAGCACAGCCAAGCCGGCATTTAAGTGTTTGGCATAAGCCCGGGCTCGTTTGATTGAGCCCATATCAGGCGACACAACTACTAAATCCTTTATCTCCAACTTTTGAAAATAAGGCAGGAAAACAGGTGAAGCGTACAAATGGTCAAATGGTATGTCAACAAAACCTTGGATAGCTGAAGCGTGCAGGTCCATTGATACTATTCGGTTGGCGCCAGCTGTGACTATTAAATTAGCTACCAGTTTGGCAGTAATGGCCGTGCGCGGCTGGTCTTTTCTTTCTTGTCGGGCATAGCCAAAATAAGGAATAACGGCCGTGACTCTTTCGGCGCTGGCGCGTCTGGCGGCATCAATCATTATTAATAATTCCATAAGATTTTCAGCCGGAGGATTGGTTGAAGCTACAATGTAAACATCGCGGCCGCGCAGGTTTTCTCTAAATTTCACCCAAATCTCGCCGTCGCTGAAGTTTTTTAAATCTACTTCACCGAGTTTACACTCGGCTTGAATTTTGGCGGTGATACCTTTGGCAATCAAGTTGCCAAGGTCAGTGGTATTACGGCTGGCAAACAGTGCTAGCGAGTTCATTTTGGCTCCTTTTATAAATGTTATTGTTAAGCTTCGTTTTTAGGCTTTTTGGTTAGTATTTTACCTTAACTCCATATTATAGCCGCTGTCAAATAAGAGCCGCTGGGCCACGGGGAAAATAAGCAGGTTATCCACCATTTGCATTATTGGAAGGTTTCTTTTATATTTAAAAGCATCACAAACTAAAGACAGCTAAATGGATTTAATTATCAGCGCAAAAAACTTCAAACTCACTCCCAGCCTAAAAAATTTTGCCACCGCCAAGTTTAGCAAGCTGGCGCGGTTTTGGCGGCAAATAGTCCGGGTGCGGGTGGAATTGAGCGTGGAGCGGTCGCGCCAAGCGGCTTTTACCAATCGGGTGGATGTTAAAGTGGAAGTGCCTGGTCCGGATATCAACGCTGAATATTTAGCGGCTGATATGCACGAGGCCATCGATATGATTATTCCCAAACTGGAAAGACAAATTAGCAAAGCCAAGGGTAAGTACGACGTTCATAATAAACGGCGTAGTTTGCCTTAATAAAAATTAACCGCTTAACCACAAAATGACCAAACTCAAGTTTTATCGCAATTTTTGGAAGCTTAATCGGCCGGAGATTAACACTGATTATTATGATTTGAACAAAGACGGTCAATTAGTGGTTAATGAAGGTAATTATCAATACAATTTATACGAATTAACCAAGAAATTCGGCACTCCCTTGGAAATTGCCTTTCCGTTTGTAATTGAGAAGCGGCTGCGCGAATTAATGCTGCTGTTTAATCGTTGGCTGAAAAACTACCATTATAAAGGCAAGTTTATTTACCACTATCCCATGAAGGTTAATCAGAATAAGGAATTTGTCTTGCCGATAATTTCCGAAGGCGGCAATTTGGAAGTCACCAGCGCCAATGAATTGTGGCTGGTAAAGAGGTTGTGGGAACAGGGGCAGTTCAACACCAAAATTCGCGTTATTTGTAATGGACCAAAAACCAATCAATATTTGTCATTAATCAGCGAACTGCGGGATAAGGGTTTGCAGATTACACCGATTATTGAAAGTTTGGACGAAATCACCTCCATTGGTGGTTTTAGGGGTGAGTTAGGCATTAGACTTGACCCGGATGTTAAAATTCGGGCTCATTGGGATAAGCGCGTGACGCGTTTTGGTCTGTCGGCTGCTGAGATTTTTAGTTTAGGGCGCGTGCGCAATTTAAAATTGCTTCATTATCATACCTCCACTCAAATTGAGTATCAGGAAGATATGATTAAACC
Source organism: Candidatus Kerfeldbacteria bacterium (assembly GCA_016234305.1). Taxonomy (GTDB): domain Bacteria; phylum Patescibacteriota; class Patescibacteriia; order Veblenbacterales; family UBA10138; genus JACRFM01. Next base: position 904 of record JACRFM010000070.1, on the reverse strand, counting down.
TTTGAAAAAAGCCATGGAAGTTTATGTTAAGCTGCGCAAAACCAATTCCAGTCTTGATATGATAGATATTGGCGGCGGTTTCCCCGTGCCGCATGAGAAAATTCCGTTGTTTTCCGCGGAAAGCGTAATTAAACGGGTGATTCGTACTATTCAAAAAGCCTGCGACCGGGCCGAGGTGCCTCACCCTGATATTTTGTGCGAGTGGGGAAGTTATTTGGTGGCGCCGGCGCAAACTACCATTTACAGCATCATCAGCGAAAAGACTATTGCCCACGCCACGGCTAAGAAATGGTACATAATTGATGGCAGCTTTATGAATGATTTGAAAGATACCTGGGCGATTCACCAAAAATGGCACGTGGTGCCGGTGAATTACGCGAGTAGCCTTAAGATGACGCGTACCTGGCTGGCCGGGCTATCTTGCGATTCGGATGATAAATACGCTAACGGCGGCAAATACATTCTCTTGCCGCGTTCGGAGGAATTGGAAAATGGCGAGCGGCTGCGTATAGCGGTTTTGGACACCGGCGCTTACCAGGACGCTTTGGCTTCGCATCATTGCTTATTATCCTCGCCCACTAAAATTATTATTCAAAACGGGGTTATTACGGTGGCGCGTAAACGCGAGACTCCTGAAGAAGTGGGGCGTGAATTTGGTTGGTAGTTATTCTGGTTCTAGTTGAGTGATGCAATGAATTCCACCGCCGTCGGGCAAGTCATTACAATCTATATTCATAATTGGCCGGTCGTTGAAATAGCTGAATGCTTTTCCTATTCAGCCGGCATGTGAAAGTTTGGTTTTTTGGCGTGTCTGTCATATTAGCGGTCTGTAGGTATCAGGCCGTCTATTCCTTAGAAATCCCCAACCTTCGCGGATTTTTTTATTGAATGACAAATCAATATT
>JACRFM010000073.1 GCA_016234305.1 Candidatus Kerfeldbacteria bacterium | reverse complement strand
GAAATTTCCTTAATCACATCTTCCACCACTTGCTTAATCTTTTTTTCCTTAACCCGTTCGTGGTGCAGTTTATATTGGAACTCAATGGTCAATTTGCCTTTTTCCAGCTTTACCGGTTTAGCCACGCTCAAAATAAAAGACAAGGAGTGGTTATAATCGCGAATTTTGTTAACGACTAGCTCCCACTTATTAATAATCTCCTGCAAATCAGCCTTAACCGCTGTATTATCATCGTCGGCTGCCAAGTTTTTAGTCTCACTATTATTCTTTACGGGTTTAGTGTCTACAAAACCACCGCCGGCTAAAACCGGCCCCGTCTGATGAGTGACTATTTTAGATTCTGTAACAGCCAACTCGCACATCGTAATCACCGCCATCTCCAAAGGCAATTGATAAACCTCAGCTTGCCGCCATTCACCTTCAATTTCCAGCCAAGCGCCTAGTATATTTTGCAACCGACCATAGCTTAAATGAGGTAAGAGCCCAATTAATGGCTTAACCACGGCCTCATCGTAATCCAAACCTGCCACCACCGCGGTCTGACCGCCAAGTTTTAACAATAGCAAATGGCGCCACAATTCCAGCACCTGTTTATAAAAATAATTTATCTCTCCGCCTTCGCTCAAAAATTTATTTAGCAGTTCCACGGCCTCAGCCGCCTGATAATTTACTACCTTAACCACAAACTCCAAAGCTGCTTTAATGTCGGAATGCGGCAGTACCAAATGGGCTTCAGCGGCGCCGATTTTAGTCTGCCCTAGGCTTAAAATTTTTCCCAAATAACTTTCGGCGTCACGACTGGAGCCATTAGCTAAATAAGCAATCTCCGCCAAAACGCCATCTTCAATTTTAACTTTCTCAACCACAGCAATAGTGGCCAGGCGCGCTTTTAAAACTGACGCTGTAATCCTTTTAAAATCAAACCGCTGACAACGTGACACGATTGTTTCGGGTAATTTGTGCACCTCGGTAGTGGCCAGTATAAAAATCACATGGCTGGGCGGCTCTTCCAAAGTTTTGAGTAAAGCGTTAAAGGCTTCAGTGGTGAGCATGTGAACCTCATCAACTATGACTACTTTATAACGGGAACGGGCCGTGCCATAAGGCACTTTTTCCCGAATTTCGCGAATATCGTCAATGCGGCGATTGGAAGCGGCGTCCAATTCAATTAAATCCAAAGAACGGCCAGTGGCAATATCCAAACATGATTGGCACTGGTTGCAAGGCTCGAATTCGCTGGCCTTACGCTGCTCACAATTTACTGCCTTAGCCAGGAGCCTGGCCACCGTGGTTTTGCCAATACCGCGCATACCGCAAAACAAATAAGCGTGAGCCAATTTATTATTAACAAGTTCACTCTGCAGGGTTTGTTTTATATGGTCTTGGCCTACTACTTCGGCAAAAGTCTGAGGCCGGTGCTTGCGATAAATAGTCTCGGTCATAGCAGCCATATTGTAGCTAGGATAAACAATTATGGCAAATCATCAATTTTACTCAAAAAAAGTGTATACACAGGGGCACCCTCTGCACGCGTGCAGAGGGTGCCCCTGTGTGCCAGACCAGGCAATAAACTTTATATTTCCAAAGACGGCAACACTTCAACTTTAACCGCCGAGGACTTAGCTGTATCAATTGATTTTTCCACCACTGGCTTAGTAGCCGCTAATTTGACTACTTTATGGGTTTCCGTCTTTAAAGTTTCAGTTTTAGCCTTGATTTCAACTTTAGGAGCAGGAACTTTGGCGACTGGCGCTTGCGTACCCGCTGGAGTTAAAGCCGGCATGGCCGCCACAATGGCCGCCGCGTCACCCTCGCCTTTTTTAATCACGTTTTCCACCGCCGCCCAAGTGGAAGCCGTGCCTTTAGGCACCAAAATCACCACCTCATCCCCCACTTCAGATTTAAAATAAGTAATACTGGCGAGGAGTACTTTATAAAACCGGCCCTGCGCCATCACGCGGAAATCTTCTGACTCACTATCTTTAACCAGCACACCGACAATCCGGTCGCGCTCTACCGGTCCAATTTGTTTATAAATAAAAGAGCCATCCGGGCTGATGGTCAATTTCAATAAATCTCCTTCGACCAACTTTGATTTAGAAGCGTAATTAGCCGGCACGCTGTACAGCTTGCCATCCGGGCCAACCATATTTTGGCCGTCAAACACGCCTTCAATAATCACCGCGCCCTGGTCAGTGTGCTGGACCGAACCGCCGACATGCTGAGCCGGGGCCGTAGGCGTATGCACGGCCGCGCTTTCCGGCGCGCCCATAGCCGTAAGCAGCTGATTGGCAGTATCCAAATTGTTCTTGGCGGCTTGAATTAACTGTTTAACTAGAGCAAGTTTGTTTGGTGTTGGCATAAATTTTTCCTTTTGTCTTAAGTCTTTTTGTTTCCCGTTTTTAAACTCGGGCTGGAGAGACTTTGTTTAAAATTTACTTTATATATCAATTATAGTAAAGAATCAAAAATAGTCAATCTATTTGTCCACAAGATGCCAAAACGAAAAATAAATACCCTCCTGCCAAATAAGCAAGAGGGTTTTAATAATACATATCCATTTTGTTTATCTCCTTATTTTTCTACATTTTTTAAAAATCAACTATGTTTATTTTCTCTTTAAAAGAGGGTTAAGATGCTCTTCTTTGGTACTACTGGAACGCAGCAATTCTAAACACAGTTTTTGTTCAGCTAAGTCTACAAATTCAATAAATAAAGTCGTAGTTTTACCATCCCAAGTCGTACTAGTTCCACTGCACTTCCTAGGCAAAAAGAACTTAACTTTAAGGACTGCAGTTAAAACGACTTCCACCTCTTCCTTGCTAGGCGCATTATCTGTCTTATCAACTTTCTGAAATATAATGTTAAAAAGTGGTAATTCAGAATTAACATCAACTGAACCAAACAGAGCAAATCTTTCACCAATGCTAAGCAACTTCTCGGAGAGCTGCTTAGATACTGATTCCGGTGTATCACCCTCAAAGTGAGGGGTAAAAATGAATTCAGGTTCACCATTTTGCTGGAAAACCGTAATGCGATTTAAGGCTAGATTTGTCATTGTTTCCTCCTTTACTTGAATTTAATTATTTTTGTTTAATTAGTTTAGCGTTGTCAATTTATAATAACTGCCAACTGAACTCGGCTTTAACCGGATAATAAATAATATACGTCCATTTTTCCTCCTTAATTGTTAATGAATTAATTGTTTTTTAGTTTACTAGGTAATTTTTGTAAATTTAAATAACAAAAAACCGGCCAGAGGCGGCCAGTTAAAAGCAAATTTGCCTATAAAAACACTAGCCAACCTGTCAGGCGGAATTAAGACTCATATAAACTTGGCTGGTGTGAAAAATATTCATACTGTTTGTATATTAACAAAGGCCTTAAAAATCGTCAAATTATGACCTGGCCGATTAAGTTACGATCCATCAGCCAAAACTTTTTTACCTTGAATTACGAAAGGCGACTTTTTTGTCATCCTGAATGAAGTGTAGCGGAGCGGAATCCTTCGTTTCAGTCAGGACAGGCTCCATAAAGGATCTCAAATTACCGAGATTCTTCAGCCGATGTCCATCGGCTGAAGAATGACGCGAAAAAGGCATTTCGTAATTCAAGGTTTTTTAAAAAATATACCGATAAATGGCGGCGGTTTTATCGCCCGAGCGGCTAACCAGGTTAGGCTCTGTCCCCGGCAGTTTAAAAACGTAAGATACTACTCTGGCGCCGGGCCTAAGTTCGGTTCTAACTTTAGGCGCTAGTTTGGCCATAGACTCTGGCATTAAGAAACACAATACCACCGTGGCGGGTGCCAGCGGCTCGTTCCAAAAACTGTGGAAATGAATTTTGACTTTTTTTCGCCCGGGAAAAAATAACCAGCGTAACCTGGCCAGTAAATACGGCAACAAAGCAATTTCAAAACCCACGGCCGAGACTTGATATTTTCTGACCGCCGCGAATAATAAACGGCCGTCGCCGCAACCTAAATCATAAACTACATCAGCAGATTTTAGCTCGGCTAAATCGATTAAACGTTCCACCTCGCGTCCAGGGAGCGGCAGCCAGGGAGCGGCTGATAAAGCGCCCAAAGCAAAAGTCAGTAAAATAACAAAAGTTAAAACAAACAAAACGATAAATAAAATTAGTACCAGCACAAACTTATGACTCCGCCACGCTGCCTAATTTAACCCGTTCCACTATATCACTCTCCACCTGCTCCCGCGGCTTGCCATAAGTTAACCGCGACAACTGTTTAATTTTATCCGCTAAAACCGCGTCGCCTTTAACCGGCGGCAAGGTGTGAAAATTAAACGGCCGCGAGGGTTTATTGTTTATCAAAAGTTTGGCGTAAGCGTTAAATAATTCCTGGTTTATTAAATCAAAAGCCGTAAATACCGGCGCGTATTCTTTGGCCAAAAATTCAGCATCCTCCGGTCCAACTCTAAAACTAACCATGGTGCCAACGTTGCCAAAAACCGAATCGCGGATGCGCGTGTCTTTGTCTTTGTTAACCAATTGACCAATGTATTGATGAGCAATAATCAAATTCAAACGATACTTGCGGGCCTCGGACAAAATCGTGGAAATGGAATCAGTAATGAAATTCTGAAATTCGTCGATATAAAGATAAAAATCAACCCGCGAGGCTGGCGCCATATCAGTGCGCGACAAGGCCGCCATTAAAATTTTACCCACCATCACCAGTCCCAACAGATAAGCATTCAATTCGCCGATTTTACCCTTGCTCAAATTAACCAAAATTATCTTGCGCTGGTCCATCACCTCGCGGAAATTAAAAGCGCTGTGCTGCTGGCCGATTATCGGCCGCATGGTATCGTTAGCCACGAATTGATTAAGTTTGGAAGTAATGTAAGGCACCATATTGGCGAGTGAAGCCTCACCACCGGCTTTTTGCGCTTCTTTAACCCAAAAGTCATAAACCACCGGATTGTTGATTTTGGAAAGTTTATAGCGGCGATAATCCGGGTCAGCTAAAACTTTGGAAATTTCCATAAGAGTCGCGCCCGAAGCCGGGTCGTCCATAACGAGCAGCATAGAATTACGCATATACTGTTCAAACATCGGCCCGCCGGTGGTACGTAAATCATAGAGCTTGTCTAAAATCTTAATCATTTCGTTAATCACGAAAGTTTTTTGTTCCGGATAAGCCGGGTCGTATTCCAGCAAATTCAAACCCTGCGGCCGCTCCATATCAGCCGGATTGAAAATAATCACGTCCTGAGCGCGCGCCGCCGGCACCCGGGCTAAAACCGACTCCACCAACTCGCCGTGCGGGTCAATCACGCATACGCCCCGCCCGGCGGCTATATCCTGCGCCGCCATATGTTCCATTAAAACACTTTTGCCCGTGCCCGATTTGCCAATAATGTAAAAATGACGGGCGCGGTCTTCAGCTGTCATTTTAATAACCTTGTGTAAGCCACGATATTCGCTATAGCCAAGTTCCAAACCTTGTTCCGGCAAATTGCTGGGCGGCGCGGCTTTGCGGGCCGATAACCAGCGGATATTGGGCGTTTCGGTGGTGGGCAAAGGAAAGTGGTAAATTGAGGCCAGTTCTTCCGTGTTCCAAACCATATGCCTGTATTCCACAAATACGCGATGAATAAAATTATACAAAAAATGACTTAAACTGATCGGCCGGCGGAAACGAAAACGATTACCGTATTGATAAACGTTAAATTCGGAAAACGACTGTAAAATATTATTCAGATTAAGCCGCGCCGCATCGGCGGTGGCGGCCGTGGCCACTACCCGGCAAGTAACATCCAGGCCGGCCTTGTTGGCTTTTTGTTCCAAACCTTTAACCATTTCCTGTTCCAGGGGCGATAATCTGTAAAACTCATTATGTCTGGCGCCTTTGGAATTACGGCTGGTAGAGACGCTTTTGATAAAATTGCTTAACCAATACAAAAATTTAAAAAAATAATTGGCGTTAGCCGCTTCTATCAAGTTTTTACCCTGCTGCATGGCCGAGGCGATTCTGATACCGCGCCGGCGCCAGCTGCGATGGGCCGAGCGAATAACTATTTGAATCGCGGCCGCTTCCGGCGGAGCCACCTTGGCCAAAGAATTAGTAATGGCGTTCAAGGGGTCGGTTTCAAATTGTTTATAGGTTTTTAAAGGGAAAGCCCAAGACCGGCCAAACCTAACTATGGCTCCAAGAGTGACGCCGCGCGGCGTGAAGATATTGTAATCAGCCACTTCCTCCAGCATGGCGTGAGGAAAATGCGATTGAATTTGCTGTTCTATCAAACTTCTAAACTTGGCCGGTACGGCCACGTAAAAAGACACCAGCCCATCCTGCGCCACGAGTTCCAGCGACATATGGTCACTGCGCCCCCTAAACCACGATTTTATGCGCCAAGGCGCTTTTAAGCCGCCAATGGCCGACCACAGAACCTCGGCCACGGCAATTTGTTCCTGAATTGACTGCTGGGTTATTTTTTCCGGTTTATCAGTCGTGGAACCAATTTCCCGCGGCACTGTTACCAAAAAAATCACCTGCCCCAAACTGGCCCTGAGGGCCGTTAAGCGATGCCAAAAAATACGACCCGCGAGCACCACCAGCAGAGCGAGTAGCAGGGTTAACCAATACGGCCACCAAGTGTTGGCTGAAATTTCAACTTGTCCGACAGCGGCGTTGGTCAACGACGATGCTTCGGACAAAGCAGCGTATTGCAAAAACACAAACATATTTTTATTTTAATCGTGTAATTTGAAAATTTTATCAGCTTTAATTTTAGCCTCCTGCTCAATAAAATATTTATTAACTCCTGGAATGGTCTTCAGCCATTCGCGAATCAGGCGAAAAATCTCCCGCACTTTGATTTTAACCCGTCTAATCAGTTCATAGATTTTTTGCGCCGTGGCCTCACCGCTTTTTTTAAATTCCGCCTGCTCGGCGGGCGTAAGGTCGCGGTAAATATCCTCCAGGCCTTCTTCCAAAACATTTTCAATTTCCCGCGCCAAGGGCGGCAAAGGCCGCGCCACCGGCAAACTAGGCGCGGACGCGCCGGTAGTTTTTATCTCCGGTACAGCTTCAGCCGGCTTTGTTTCCAAACCAAAACCAGACTCCGGTTTTAGCGGCTGCTCCTTACCCTTAGTTGTTTCTTGGGGTGGAACCAGCGGAACTAATTCTATATTTTTGTCCAAATTTAAATCTGCCATAAAAATAATAACGCTTATAGTATAACACTTTAGCTGTAAATTAACTAGTTTAAATGGATTAGCTAGTAGCAAATAACTAATGGCTAATAGCAGGGATGGGTGGAACACTAGAAGGACAGTACTCCACCAGTCGCCCTCTGTAAAGTGCAGACAATATCTCTGTACACGCCCCTTCATCGCTAGCGGATAAAAATGTGTTATAATAAAACAAACTTTCTATGCAACCGCTTTTTTTAGATGTTAGCGTCATTATAATCACTGCCACCTCGCTCGGCATATTGGCGCGCTGGCTTAAGCAGCCCGTGATTTTAGCCTATGTAGTGGCTGGTTTTATTTTGGGACCAGCTGTCAGCGGCTATTTAGTTGAACCTGAATTCATTAACAACCTGTCCAGTTTTGGCATAGCCCTGCTGTTATTTTTAGTCGGTTTGGAACTTGACTTAAGAAAAATCAGCCATATTGGACGGGTATCTTTAGCCTTGGGGGTTGGACAGGTGATTTTCACAGCGGCTTTAGGTTTCTTAATTATTCGCCTGTTTGGCTACAATATAATTCCTTCAGCTTATGTAGCTATAGCTTTAACCTTTTCCAGCACCATCATAGTAGTAAAACTGCTATCGGAACAAAACGCCCTGGAATCACTTTATGGCCGGATTGCCTTAGGTATGCTGCTGGTCCAAGATTTACTGGCCATAGTGGCTTTGATTTTATTATCCGGTTTTTCCCAAAGCGGCGCCAGCCCCCGAGCGGCTGAACTATTAATCGTCGGCGGTAAGGGTATTTTGTTGATGTTGTTTGTTTACGCCGCCCAAAAATACCTTCTGCACCGGCTATTTAGCTGGCTGGCCCGCTCGCGCGAGCTGCTGCTGCTCTCTAGCATTGCCTGGTGCTTTTTAATTGCCACCGCTTTTGCCCTTATCGGCTTCTCCATTGAAATTGGCGCTTTTGTGGCCGGCCTGGCGCTGGCGGCTCTGCCTTACAATTTGGAAATTGTCAGCCGCGTGCGTCCTTTGAGAGATTTTTTCATAACCATTTTTTTTGTGGTTTTAGGCAGTCAGCTCGTTTTTGTGCCTGGTCAAAATTTCTTTTGGCCGCTCGTCATACTTTGTTTATTTGTTCTGATTGGCAATCCTTTAATAGTAATGCTGATTATGTCTTTGCTAGGGTACCGTAAACGTACCAGCTTTCTGGTTGGTTTAACTGTAGCTCAAATCAGCGAATTCTCCCTGATTTTAATCAGTTTAGGCGGCAGATTAGGACATGTGTCAGCGGCCGAAGTTTCCCTAGTCACTTTAGTGGGAATTATTACCATCACCTTGTCTTCTTATTTAATAACTTACGGTGAAAAAATATACCGCTCCTTGGCGCCATATTTGAATTGGCTGGAGAGAAAGTTCAATGCCGAAAGCGCCACCGAATTAACCACGCCTTTAAAAAACCATACGATTGTTTTTGGTTATCATCGTCTGGGTGAAAAAATAGTTGCCACCCTGGAAAGTCTTAAACAGCCGACAGTCATAATTGATTTTGACCCCACGGTGATTAAACGCCTATTGACGGAAAACAAATTATGCCTGTACGGCGATATGAGCGATACCGAAGTATTAAAAAAAGCCAACCTCAAAGAAGCTAAAATGATTATTTCCACTGTACCGGATGTGGATGATAATCTGCTGCTCCTCAAAGATATTACCAAACACCGGCTGGAGGTGATGGTTTATGTCACCGCCGACACTTGGCACGATACCAAATGGCTGTATGAAGCCGGCGCTGATTATGTTATCTTCCCCCACCACCTGTCGGCCGAACACTTTAGCAATATGCTGCGCGAGGCCATACAAAATCGCGAACAAATTATAACCAATCGCGAACAGCACTTAAAAGAGCTGGAACAGCACTACGCCTACCGCACGCGGCAGTAAAACTGCATTTAATAGTGACACCCGGGCACCCTCTGCTTTGTAGAGAGTGCCCAGGTGTACGACTCCAAATGCCTTTTTCGCGTCATTCTTCAGCCGATGGACATCGGCTGAAGAATCTCGGTAATTTTGAGATCCTTTATGGAGCCTGTCCTGATTGAAACGAAGGATTCCGCTCCGCTACACTTCATTCAGGATGACAAAAAAGTCGCCTTTCGTAATTCAAGGTACAATAAGGACAAAATAATTAAGGCCGGATTTGTACAGTATAAATCCGGCCTAGTTGTCTATGTTTTTATTGATATTATTTTGAAGTGGCCATTCAACCACGTTAGGAACCAGTAACCCAATCCTAATAAAAATAGCCAAACAAATAAACTTTTCAGTTTGTTTTTAATAACGCGGTTTTTTCTAGAGAAATATACCACCAAAGAAAACAGAAATAGCCCAAACGACAACACCGTTAACACTAAGAACACGCCCTCCAGCAGATCATTTTCTGTTTGCACTGCCCTAAGGCTGGCAAAATTTTCTATAATTGCCCAACCAGTTAAGATAATAGCGTTGGCTCCGTAGTTAGTAACCTTATCTTCATCACACTCGCTTGCGTCTTTACGGCTTTTTAAAAAAGCCAGCAACAAAGCCATAGCGCCAATAAAAGTCAGTGGAGGTCCCAAGCTAAAGTAATGAGCTAAGGCAAATACAACTGCCAAGATTACCAAATTCAGCAAGACAAATTCCAAAACTTTTGTTTCCGGTTTGGCAAAGCACTCTT
>JACRFM010000072.1 GCA_016234305.1 Candidatus Kerfeldbacteria bacterium | reverse complement strand
GAGGCTACCGGCCGCTTTTGGTCTCGCAAATTAACTCGCGCGCGCCGCAAGGCCTCGGCTACCAACTTAACAGCTTCATCCTGACCCACAATACGCTGCTGTAAAATTTTTTCCAGATTCAATAGTTTAACGCTTTCGTCCTGACTAACTTGAGTAAGCGGCACGTGCACTTTGCCAGCTACCAACTGGGCTGCATCTTCGGCTGTCACCAAGGCGCGCTTACCCTTGTGGTCGCGCACATAAACAGCCAGCTCTTCCAACAAGTCTATAGCCTTAGCCGGCAAATAACGGTCCGGCAAATAACGCTGCGCTAACTCAACCACCCTTTGCAGAGCGTAATAACTAAAAAAAAACACGATGCTTATATTCTAAGCGCGGTAAATGTGATTCCAAAACCTGAATGGTACCGTTAAGGTCAAGTTCCTTAACCTCAACCGGCTGAAATACTTGGCCGAGCGATGAACCTTCTTGTAGGTTGCGCCAAGCCGGCGGCGTAGTGGTGGCGATTATTAACAAACCATATTCACTGACAGCGTTAGCTAAAATGTCGCTTAACCCGAGCTGTCCGGATTCAGCCTGTTGATTAATTAACTGTTCAATCTCGCTAATGACCAATATAATATTACCAGCTCGAATAATTTCAACCAAAGAACGCCACAACCGCGCCCCGGCTTCAGCCGGAGTGGTACCACTTAACAATTTAGCCAAGGATAAGGCATAAAGATGTTTATCTTGCAAAATGGACGGTACTTCATCGGCCGCCATAGCCTGAGCTAAGCCTTCCACTAAAGTCTTTTTACCAACGCCAGTCTCGCCCACTAAAATCACGCTTTGTTGTCCACCTTGAATAATATGATAAATTTGTTCAAGTTCAGTCTCACGAGCCAAACACGGCGCCAAATAACCACGAGCGGCTGCGCTGGTCAGGTCACTTGCGACCCTATACAAAAAAGGTGTCTCAATGGCCAAATAAGCCCTGTCCAGCGCGTGTTTGGGGCGATATTTAGCCAAGCGTAAATAATTACGATGCTGACTGAATAATCTACGACGCCAGGTAAACCAGGCTGTCACATTAGCCACCGCCGACGGCTCAATCGCCATTTCTTCAATCACCTCGCGAGTATTCGCTTGACTCATGACCAGGGCCAATAACAATTCGGTTGACTCAAGATGCTTAGTTTTGCGCTGCAGCGCTAAGGCTGCCGCTTGAGTAAAAACTTTTTTACCTTCGTCCGACAACTGGGCCATTTGGCCCTGCTCTTCTTTAGCCAAAGTATGGCGCAACACGTCAGTCAGCCGGCCAATATCAACACCCAACCTAACGAGTACCATAATTACCGTCTGGTCCTTAAGCGCCCCGGCCAACAAATGAAGCGGACTAACTTTGGCGTGAGCTACTTTATGGGCATAACGATAAGCTTGCTCCAAAATTATCCAAACGTCTTCAGTTAAATAATTATCAACTGCCACCGTTTCCTGACTCGCGATTAAGGCCGGGTACCAATACTTTTCCCGGTCAAATCTATACCAAGTATAGCCAGCGAGAAGCAAACTCAGCCAAAAAATCTTGGCGGTGGGAAAAGATGGCACAAACATGTCTAGGATCAAATTGCCCTGCTCCCAAATTGACACACTGAAAATTATTAAAGCTATAAGCGCCAACCATAAGCTAACTAAAGCCGCCAAACGATATATAAATAAGCGAACATGGCGAAATTTAATATCATCCCAAGTATAATTGTTTTGCCAAATAAATTGCGGCACGGTTAATTACTAAAAATAATTAATAAACTCAGGGGCAAAATCGCCAGCCAAACTAAAACCGGTATGGCGTACAGCAAACCAGCCAATAACACATGGCCGGTTTTAACTAATAGCAATAGTCCGCGCATCACCAAACTAATAATTCGACCTTGCCAAGAATAATCCTGGTACATAGGCTTGAATAAACTTTTGGCAAAGATGCGCCAGCTAACTCGCAAGCGCGTGTTAGTCCAAGCGCGCCACGACCACCCGGCGACCATTTTTAAACCGCCGCCATACCACCACCACGGAAAACGAACAATATCAGTCAAGAATTCCAAAATCAACTGAGCAGTTTGTTTCCAAATTAATAACATAAATAAATCAAAATGAAAATATCAAAATGCAAAATGACAAAGCAAAATTATAAAAATTCCAAATCTTAAATCCTAATACCTTCCGCCATAGGCCGACCCACCCTTGGCGGGAAATAATACCCAGACCCTTTAATTTCCCCCAATAAATACTTATATTTGAATTTAGGATTTTGGATTTTAAGCCTGCTATTTTAATTTTTGATTTTTAAATTTTAAACTATCTTACCACCGCTCCCTTACCTTGAGCGCTTAAATCGTCATCTAATTCCGTAGTCACAAATTTGGCAGTGGCGATTAAATCAGCGCCTGAAACGCTATCCCGAGCTGTCGCCGTGGTAGTTTTAGTCAAAACCAAAATCTTATCAGCATCACTCTCTACCGGCCTGATAGCCACTTCAAACCAAGCTTCTGGCTTGGCAAAACTCAAGCCCGCCCCGGCCGGCAAACGATTTAACTGCCAGCGCACTTCACGGGTATTAGGATTGTAAGTTAACCCTTGACCAGCCGATACGACCGTTTGCCCAGTCCAGTTAACGTCTTGCGGCAAAGTAGTAGTTACTTCAATGTTTTCCAAATCATTAAGCGTGTTGCCTAAGCGCCAAAAAATAACATAGGTGGTGGTCTGCCCAACCCGGGGCGGCAAAGGTCCGGAACCAAGTTTAATTAACTGGTCTGTATAATAACGTCCCTCAGCGGATAAACTTAAAACCGAATTTAGTTTGGTCATCACTTCGTTTGATTGCACGCTCACGGTTTGCAGATTGTTATCAACCAACTGTTTAACCTCAGCGGTGGCTTGAGCGGCCAAACTAACCGGTGACCTGGCCTCAGCCACCAAACCACCAACCGTACGAATGCGGAAACTCAAGGTGGTTCTGGATTTAGGTTGTAATAACTTCAATAATGACAAACTATCGGCTGACCAATTTATAGTACCGGCGTTACTATCGGCTTTGCCGCCAAAATCATCTTTTAAACTGGACCAATCAAGATACTGGGTTGATAATTTAATCTTAACTGCCATATCGCTATAAGGCGTATCACCATCATTAGCCAGAACTAATTCATATTTTACTTCCTGCCCTAAATCAATCTGGCTTTTTAAAGCTACATCATTGGCCGTTAGATTAAGACTAATCCGCGAAGTTGCTAAGGCTACTTGCCAAATTTTTTCTTCCTGCACCGAGAAAAGCCTGTCAACGCCGCCCAAGAAACCAACCGCCACCCCGACTGACTGCTGGGCGCCTTGGGCGGCTGGGGAAAATTTACCCTTGAGTTCAAAACTGTCCTCGCTTTGCGGTTCTAAATCAGGCAATTTCCAAATATTATTCTGCCCTGCTTCAGGCGCCAACGTTGGCACCTCCAGTTCAAACCCGCCCGGCAAATTAAGACGTAAACGCAAATTAACTAATTTAGCCGTTGAACTATTGCGATATTTAATGGCTAAAGTAGCTGGCTGGCTGATAGCTAACTTATCAGGTCCTTGCAGTTCCAAATTAACCACCGAAGCCACGAGTTGCGTGCTGACCATAAGTGTCTTAGTGAATTGCGCTTTAATATTGGCCGGCTCATAAGCAATTAAGGCGGTTAGCTGCTTGTTATCCTTAAGTTCACCGATTAACTGGCCGCGTACAATCAAACTGCCGCTTTGGTATGAGTCTATATTAGAAATAATAAAATTAGTAGCCTCTTTGTTATCAGGTTGTAGATTGGCATCACTAAAAGTAAACCCATCGGGATAACGAAAATTAATTTCAATTTGCTTAAGGCCGACTGACTGGTTATTGTTATAAGCTAAAGTATATTCAATCACTTGCCCGGAAGGAATTTCCGGTGAAGTCTGCAAATTAAACTGAACTGCTTCCTCGCCAAACTTGGCCGGGCTGCGGCCAAATAAAAACCAACTCACACCGGCGCCAATTAATAAAAAAACCAAAGCCGCCGCTACATAAGCTAAGTGGCGTCGGCGGCGGGAAGCTTTAACTAAGGTCGGCAAATCACCCAGAGCTGGCTGGCTGTAAAGCTCGCCCCAATTAATTTCCGTCTTGACTGGAGGCGGGGTTGGCTGAGGCTTAGACCCATCAATTGGCTTGTTATAATCTATGGTTATATCAGTAACTCGACTTTTAGGCATACCCAGTAACAATAACTTCACTAGGCACCTAAATACGAGCCGAGTGAAAGAGAAATTAAATTAGCTAAACTCAAAATCATAGTTTTATAAATGGGGATTAAGGTTATGTGCCCAAGGCGAGCAATAGTGAAGTTGTATTACTGGGTATACTATCTTAATTATAATACACTCTTCAATACTTTAAGAGTGCTCAAATCACGGCCGGTATGTCCGGCCAAATAATCTGTTAAAAAACCCAAAAACGATAAAGGTAATTCAGCTGGCTCTGTAGGTCCACTACTGGCGCTCTTATTCACCCAAGCGCTCACTTCCACTGGTAAAGCTACTATATTCTCGGCACCAGTTGTACAGTCTTTGTGTATAAAACCGTGCCTTAACCAACTAAAATTAACTTCCGCCCGCAAATTATCCTGGCAAACTTCACATTTGTGGATATGAAAATCCAAACCAGTGATATTTAACACTTTCATTATAAACTGCATTAATTGGTAGCGCGCTTGGTTGCGCCAGGCAGAATTATCAATAATCGGTTCACTAGACAATTGTCTCAGGTAATCAAGCAAAAGCTGAAAAAGCCTGGCTTCGGCCTGTCCTTCCTTAGTGGCATTGTCAATAATCTCCAAAAAACTGCTGGCCAAAATAACTGTCGGCAGATGATAAGGCGGTTTTAAATAAATTGTCTCCAAATTGGCCGAAGCCAAACGGTCAAACGTTCGGCCATGGGCTATCATCATCTCCACGCTGGCAAAAGGCAAAAGGTGTGAGGCCAATTTGGAATTAGCGCGCTGGCTACCGGCGGCAATCAAATCAAGCTTACCGTGATGCTGGGTGTAAACGGTGTATAATCTATCACCTTCCCGCCACGGACGGCGTTTCAAAACAAACCCGTGAGTTAAATAAGTGGACATAAATTAACCGCGTAAGTTGCGCCAAATTCTACGCCCGAATCTAAACGCCAATTTAGGGTGTAATAACATTAACTCGTAACGGTATTTAAAAAACAGCTGAAAAGCCTCCGAAGCTGATAAAGTTTTAAAACCAGTTACTAAGTTATCCCAATCTTTTTCATCAAACTTTTGATACAGCATATCGGCAAATTTATAAGAGGTATGCCACCTGAAACCAAACTGCCAATGCCAATTCGCTTCATAAGCTGTTTTCAAATGCGACCAACTCCAATTTTCTAACAAAGCCAGGTCAATCATTTGAGAGGCTAATCGTCCAGCTTTCATCGCGTGCCTAATACCTTCATAAGCCAAAGCATTCGCTTGACAGCCGGCATCACCGACTAAAATTATATTTTGATATACACAATCTTTTAAACCCGGCGAAACGTAACCGCCCCCGCCATGAATTTCAGTTGGTTCAAGATGCCTAGTAGCTTCAAATCTACCCAAAAAATTCCTTAATAAATATTTTAACTCTACTCCCGGCGGCAAAGGACCATAAGCGCCCACGCCAATTTTAGCTGAATTGCTTTCTTCCATAGGGAATATCCAAGCATAACCTTGCGGCGCAACTTCACCCACAAAAAATGCCAAAGTTTTGGCAAAATCTGCCGGCATTCCCGTAACTTGCACCTCTATACCGCTAGCCATATTTTCGGCTGGTAATTCATGCAAATGAAGCTGCGAGTTGGCAAACCCCCAGTGCCCGGTGGCATCCACAATATATTTGGCTCGCAGCTCACCTTCCCCAAATATGCCCTTATATTTTAGGCCAACAATATTACTCCCTTCTTTAATAAACTCCGTGGCCGCCGCTCCGACCATAGTATCGGCACCATGACGCGCCGCGTCTTCAGCCAGAAACTTTTTAAGCGCGGCAAAATCAAACACATAACCGCGCGTCTCGGGGTAAGTCCACTCGGCCACCTCATGCGTGGAGGCAAAATAAATCCGGTTCCAAGTGGCGGACAAAACTTTAGCCGGTAAATCAAATTCCTCTACTGTTTCCCGCGGTGTGCCAGCCGTGGAATAATTCGGCTGACCAATCTCCTGTGAATGTTCCAACAAAATAACTTTTCTGCCTGCCTTAGCCAACTCGCGAGCACACTGCCCGCCGGCTGGTCCAGCGCCGATAACTATAACGTCGTAATTTTTTGCTGTCTCCACCATGATAAAATAGTTATGAAATTTCTACAGTTACAGCCTCGCCTTCTATTTCCAATTTATGACTATACGCTTCCTGATTGATAGTAATTTCTTTGGATAAAGTCGATTTGAGTAAATTATCACGATGATTAGAAAGTATAGCGGTTATTTTTTCATTAGCTCCGACTTTCAATACAATATAATCATTAATAGTTAAACCTCGCTTTTTCCGTAAAGCATTCACTTGCCTGGAAAATTCACGTATTAAGCCGAGTGCTCTTAATTCGTCATCAAGCCCTGTATCAATAAAAACTTTTGCCTGAGGTACTGACCAGCCCGCTCTACTAGGAATAATTACGTTTGTAAAATCATACGACAATAATTTTGTTATTCCTTCATCATCTGACGGATAAAACCACTCTAATATATTAACCTCTTCTAAAATAATATTTTCAATATCTTTGGATGGCTTCCATGATTCACTACCAAACCAAACCGCCACACATCTTAAGGGTTGTCTCACTTTCATTCCCTTGCTCGCTCTTATAGACAAGACTCCTTCAATTACCGCTCTAGCATCCAACATACTGCTAATTATACTTTTCTCCTCTTCAGTAATACTTAAATACTGAGGCCAATTTTCCAAATGAACTGATTCCTGCTGGCCGCCTGCTCGATGATAAATCTCCTCAGCTATGAACGGCGTAAACGGCGCCATTAGTAATGATAACTGGCGAAGTACATAGCCCAGGGTAGCAATGGCGGCTGACTTATCCTCGCCCTCGCTTTTAAATCGTTCGCGGCTGCGGCGCACGTACCAGGTGGAAAGTTCAGTCACAAACTCGACAATTTTTCGACCAGCCTCAGTAATTTCATATTTTTCCAAATGCTCTGTAACTTCGTTAACCAGTTTTTGCGCCAAAGCCAAAACCCATTTATCCAAAACATTAAGAGCTGATGATTTGGTAACTTCCAAGCCATCGGTTTTATACAGCTCATAAAAACTCACCACATTAAACAAAATCAAAAAGGTTTTTTTGATTACTTCCTCCACGTCTTTAGGGTCAAAATTCTTAGGTTCACCCGGTTGATTAGCCGTATAAAAATGAAAACGCAAAGCATCAGCGCCGTATTGATTTATAACTTCCCAAGGGTCCACCACATTGCCTTTGGATTTGGACATTTTTTGACCATACTTATCATTGATATGACCCAAACAAATGACATTTTTATAAGGCGGCTCTGCTTCATCAATAGCGCCAGCCTTCTTTAAAAGAGTGGCTACGGCTAATAGTGTGTAAAACCAACCGCGGGTTTGGTCTATAGCCTCGGCAATGAATTCAGCCGGATAATGTTCTTTAAATAGCTCACTGCTACCTGCGGTTGACGGATAGCCCCACTGGGCAAATGGCATACTGCCGGAATCAAACCAGCAATCAGCCACTTCAGGCACGCGTTTCATTTTCCCGCCGCACTTACAAGCTAAAATAATCTCGTCCACAAATGGCCGATGCGGATCAAATTTTTGACTTTTGACCTTTGACTTTTGACTTTCGTTGGTTAAATCAGATAATTCCTGAAAACTACCAATACATATTTGATTACCGCAATCTCCACATATCCATATGGGTAAGGGCGTACCCCAATACCGCTCGCGCGATATGGCCCAGTCTTTAGCCCCATCCAGCCACTCGCCAAACCGACCGTCCTTAATATGCTCGGGATACCAATTTATTTTTTCATTGCCTTGTTTTAATTCCTCGCGCAAAACTGACATTCTAATAAACCAAGAGGGCTTGGCATAGTACAAAAGCGGCGATTCACAGCGCCAACAATAAGGATAATCATGCGTGTACATTTCTTGCTTAAACAGCAAGCCGCGCTGTTTCAAATCTTCCACTATCTCCTGTTCAACTTCTTTATCTTTAACAAATTTACCCGCCCACTCGCTAACTTCAGAGGTAAATAAACCACTATCGTCAACGGTGTGAAATTTAGGCAAACCAATTTCATTTCCCAAATTAAAATCGTCCTCCCCATACATCACCGCTGTATGCACTACCCCAGTACCCTCGGTAGTGGTGACAAAGTCAGCTGCATACACACGGTACGACTTATCATTCTGCAATGGCTTGATGTCAAACAAGGGTTCATACTCCAACCCAACTAAATCATTTCCTGTTACTGTTTTAACCACTTCATATGTTAATGGTGATAAATCTTTAAATACCTTATCCACAGTATCCTTGGCAATTATAAACAACTCTGACCGCAAATCCGGAATCTTTGAAGAATTAATCTTATCAAAACTATCGTATACTAAGGGCGTACCTTTTGAAAAAATAGGTATACTAGCTAAGATGTACTCAATATCTTTCCCAACAGCCAACGCCACATTCCCCGGCAATGTCCACGATGTTGTCGTCCACGACAAAATATAGGTGTTGTCATCGGTACTAAAATTACCAACCTTCTGTCCCGGCTTCACTTTAAATTTCACAAATACCGCCGGCTCGGTAACGCTTTTATAGCCTTGCGCCACTTCATGGCTGGAAAGGGCTGTACCACAGCGGGGGCAGTGCGGCACCACTTTGTAATCCTTATAAAGCAATCGGCCGCCATTTACTTTAGTTTCCCAAACTTGTTTTAAAATCCACCACAGACTTTCTATATAATACGGCTCGTAAGTTATGTAGGGCTTATCCAAATCCAGCCAAAAACCAATCCGTTCAGTCAATTTTTCCCAATCAGCTTTATACTTCCAGACATTTTGCCGGCAATGTTCGTTAAATTCTTTAATACCGTATTTTTCAATATCTGGCTTGCCGCGAAACTTAAGCTCTTTTTCTACTTCCAGTTCAACCGGCAAGCCTTGCGTATCCCAACCAGCCTTACGGTCAACTTTAAAACCTTGCATGGTTTTGTAACGTGGAATTAAATCCTTAAAAGCCCGCGCCAATACGTGATGAAGCCCGGGTTTGCCATTGGCGGTGGGCGGTCCTTCAAAAAAAACAAATTTACCCTGCGTAGCTGGTTTGGCCAGGGTTTTTTCAAAAATTTTATGTTCTTGCCAAAAGGCCAGAATTTTGTCCTCCAGTTCGGCAAACTTTATCATAATTAAGGCTTACTCGTTTGAAATAGTTATTGGCATTTTATGTCATTCCTGTGTAAACGGGAATCTAGAACTTCCCTAATCTTTAAGCTTTAATTCAACCCGCCGACCGAAATCGCACCAAACCAGTAAGTCCTAATCATAACATTTTGATTTTCTATATCCCGGCTTTAGTTTATTTAGCGAAGTTTTGTTACTGAGCATACCCAGTAACAGTAGTTTCACTTAACCAAACAAGCCAGCTTGAAGTGTCTTAACCTTTTGGCTAAGAATCTTCGTCCAGCAGTGGCTTTTAAATAGGTTTCTCGTTGTTTGGCGTCTTGTTCATTTAGACAAGCTTCATAATAGATTAGTTTAAATGGCCTGCGAAAGCTGGTGGAAAAGTTAAGTCCCAGTTCGTGTTCTTTTATTCGCCGACGTAAATTATGGCTATAACCGATGTAGTTATCCCCATCTTTTAGGCTCTGTAAAACATAAACATAAAAGAACACTGGTAAAATTTTGTTACTGGGCATAATGTTTAATATTATAATGATTTTATTACATTTCAGCAAGTTGACTTCGCTAACCCGATGAACTAAGGTATAACAAAACTACCAACAAAATTAAAAGGCAAAAAATGGCTAAAGACCAAAACTGTATCATTAAAATATTAGATTCACTAGACCAAATCCCTTTAACAGAGGAGACAAAAACCATTTTATCAACTGAGGTAATTCTGATTCAAATTGACGATAATATTATACTCGCGATTGAATCAGCAGGAATATACCTGCTGCAGCGATTTAATCAGGCAGGCGATTTTGACATCAAAACCAAAATTGCAGTTGCACAAAATGAACACCTAGCTGCCTTAAGTTTGGAATTTGAAGATACTAATCGTAATATCATTCAAACAATCACCACCTTACTGGCTGAACTAGGACCCAAATTAAAAGAATCTGCGGGTAATCTAGGTTTTGCGCATTTAAACGAGAAAACAGAATTTAAACTAACTATTTCTATATAACTAACAACGAGGTAACAATGGCAACGCCAAATCAAGTACCGTCAAAACAAAAACGCTTTTTGCAAGATGACGGCGTGTTCATTAATCTTGGTAAAAGAGAAAGCAAATCAATTGCTGATATGTGCAGATTTTTTAAGTTCGGCAATAGCATAATCTGCTTAGATCAAGCCAAGAAAAAAATTTACCTATTGGTCAAAAACAAAAACAGTCTATTTGCTAAAAAACAAACCCTGCGTCTTAAGGCAGGGAAATTCAAATAACTCCGGAATGAACTTTTTAAAACAAGACTGCCGTCAACCTAACCAATTCCGACGGCAGTTATTTTTATAATTTGAAATTTGGATTTTGAAATTTGAAATTTATCTATCTACCCACGCACTATAAAGCTACCAATTTCTACCATAATCCAAATTTATTGCTATTCGCTTTAAGTGCGGGGTTTCGCGCTCTAATAACAACAGATAAAATGATAATTTTAATTTATAGAGCGCTCACATCTCCTCCAAAGTTTCAATCCCTAAAATTTCCAAGCCTTGCTTTAAAATTTGAGCCGCTTCGTCAACCAAACGCAAACGCCAAACCTTAACTTCCGGCGCAGCCCTAAGCACTGGTTGATTTTGGTAAAAAGAATTAATTTGCACAGCCAGCTCATACAAATATAAAGCCAGCAAGTGCGGCCCGTTTTCCTGCGCCGCCCGAAGCAAACTCTCCGGATACCGCATTATCATGCGCCAGAGCAACATATCTTCAGTACTAATATTATGTAAGTCAGCAGCTGTAGTTTTAACCTTCGCCCGGCTGAATTTACTTTCGATTTTGGATTTGCGCAAAATGCTCCTGAGTCGCGCGTAAGTATACTGTAAATACGGACCACTATTGCCTTCCACGCTGAGCATCCTCTCCCAATTAAAAGTAATATCAGTCAAACGATTTTGCGATAAATCATTATACTTAACCGCGCCTACGCCCACTACTTCAGCCACACGCATTTTTTGTTTAGCGGTCAAATTGGCATTTTTTTTATTTACAATCTCCAGCGCCAAATTATTAGCCTTGTCCAAAACTTCCTCCAGAGGAATGGTTTTGCCCTCGCGGGTAGCCAACTTTTGGCCGTCTTCACCTAAAATTAAACCATATTTAATATGTTCTAATTTTATCCCCTTACTATAACCTGCCGCCGTAGCTATGGAAAAAACCTGTTCAAAGTGAAGCGATTGCTCGTTGCCCACTACGTATAAAATAGCCACGGGCTTAAAATGCTTGGCGCGATACTGAATAGCTGCCAAATCGCGCGTGGCGTAGAGCGAACCGCCATCGGATTTTTTAATTAAACAAGGCGGCAGCGAGGCTGCTTCCAAATACACCACAATGGAATTATCTTCATTTTTAAAAGCCAGTTTGCGCCGCAACAAATCAAATACCACCCCTTCTAATAGGGGTTCATAAAAACTTTCACCAATAACTTGGCTAAACTTCACTTTTAAACGGCGGTATAAAACATTAAATTCGCGTAAGGATTCGGTTTTAAACCAATTCCATAAACTCCGATTTTTCCTGTCACCTTGTTCCAATTTTAAAAATTCCTCTTGCCCCATTTTTTCCAAGTCTGGCTGTTCTTTCAAAACTTCGTGAAACTTAACATAAAGCTTGAGCATTTCCGCTATCGGCTGTTTTTTTACAGCCGCCTTGTTGCCCCACATTTTGTAAGCCGCAATCAGTTTGCCAAACTGCGTGCCCCAATCACCCAAATGATTTAATCGTATAACTTTGGCGCCCAGAGCTTCATAAATATTAGACAAGGCCTGCCCGATAATGGTGGAACGAATATGTCCAATATGCATGGGTTTAGCTATATTGGGCGAAGAATATTCTACAATCATCTTTTCACCCTTCCAAATTTGCCAATCTTTCCAGTCCAAACTATCTTTAATGTTTTTGTAGATTACTTCCGGCGCCAGCCAAAAGTTTATAAACCCCGGTCCGGCCATTTCTATTTTAGTTACCAGGTGTTTTAAGACTGATGAATCTTTTAACTCTTCTATCAAAGTATCAGCCGCCTCGCGCGGGGTTACACCCCAGCGGCTGGCCACCCGCAAAGCCACGTTGCTGGTAAAATCGCCATGCCCTAAATCGCGCGCCAAAGTTACCTCAACCTCGTGAGGTTTTAAACTATAATGCTTGGCCGCCGCCTGGGCCAGTTCTTTTTGTAATTTCAGGCTTAACATGATATTTTTCAGTATACAGGAAAATTTTGTAATTAAAAAGCCGGTCCTCGTCAAAAAAAATTAGTTGCAAAATAAATCACTGCGGTCTAAAGCCCGCAGTATTAAGATAGTTAACGGTCTTGGTCTTGAGTCCTAATGTAGTTACGAATGATTGATTCGCTAACCACACTATGAGTCGAGACGAAGTAGCCATCAGGCCAGAAACCAT
>JACRFM010000069.1 GCA_016234305.1 Candidatus Kerfeldbacteria bacterium | reverse complement strand
TAACTAAGTGTTGTTTATAATAGTTTATTCGTGTTTTTGACATTGCGTCATTCTGAGTGTAACGAAGAATCTGCATCCTTAGTCCCACTTAACCTAAGTAGACGAATTAGCTTTATATATTCTTAGTCCCACTTAACCTAAGTAGACGAATTAGCTTTATATATTATAACAATTTTTGATTAAAAAAAGAAGCACCTGCTATTACATCACTTTTTCTTAACCTAATAGAGTTATGCTGGCACAAAAATTGCTATGTCATTCTGAGTGTAACGAAGAATCCCTAGATTCTTCAGTTGTCCCGCCTCGCGGCGGGGCTACTTCAAAATGACACTCAGATAGTTTCAAAACTCTTCTATTGTCATTGCGAGGAAGCCCCCGATGGCCATCGGGGCAACGTGGCAATCTTGTTAATACCGGTGAGATTGCTTCAGCCGATGGCCATCGGCTTCGCAATGACACTGCAGCCTACGACTTTTGAAACCAGAGGGGCACCTTCTGCGGGACACCTATCCAATTTGTTTAAAAAAAGAAGGGCGGCAGTTATTGCTTCCCTTCGTATGAGTCTGTTTTTTGTTATTTATCCGCCACCCTTCTACAAGAATGGAATAATTTGTAAAAACTTTTTGTTTTCTTAAATTAACTGTGGGGGCCAAGGTTCTCTTGACCCACACAGACTATCTCAACAGGCTGTTAAACGAAATTGCTATTTAAATTTGCACCGCTGTAATTGTATGTCATATCGTATAATAAGATACGATTTGCTTTTGAACTACAATTCATTGATGCGACCGCTGCGCTGTTTTGAACCATTGTATTTGTACCGGTTAAATCTGCTGTCAAGTTTTGACCAGCTTGAGGACTTTCACCTATTGTACCTTGTGTATCCATCAAATTGATTTTATCAGTTGTTAAGTTTGCCTCGACCATCACGTTAGCTGTAAATGTTTGCTTTGTGATGTTATGTAAACTATTGTCTGCACTAACGTTTTTTGTCAGCATCATTTCATTATTAACGTTAACTACAAACACATCTGCAAATGTATCGCCTGTACTTTGAACTGTCATTACATTAGGCGGACCCAAACCAAGGTCAGCCGATGTCGTAATGACGATATTGTTATTACTAACACTCGCGTTTGTTGTAGCGGGCATTATAGCAATAACCAATGCGAACAATAAAGGTATGAACAGCTTTTTGAAGTTCATTGAACCTCCTATTGATGGTGATAAAATAAATAAATTATTTAATTGTAAAACAACAATATTGGAACAGCATGGGGAAATTTATTTTAATTATTTTTATTTTCAAAGCAAGCCTCTTAGCCCATAATACATAAAACAAATTTAACTTATAAAGCATTAAATCAAAAGGGCCTGCTTTGTTAAGGAGAAAGAAATGATTTGTGTGTTACTTTGATTATAACACTGAACTAATTTTTTCGTCAATTAAGTAGGAATCTTTAAATTTTGGCTAATTATACATGAAGCCTCCACGGGCTCACGCCCGAGGTAGCCTTTATTTCTTCGGCGAAATCCGCCGAAGCACCCTCCTTCGCTCTTCGAGCTTCGGAGGGTCCTACCTCCGCATTCATCCTCGGGCTTACGCCCGAGGTCTTCTGCGAAGGCGGATAAAATTACCCAAATTAGCTGCCGAGGGTATCACTCTATTAACAATTTCCGTTTTTTGGTCCGGCCGGACCAAAAAACGGACAAACTAACATGCTAACCCTATAAGTAAATTTTACGGTTTAACGACCGTGCCAATAGCTAGACCCCTAACCACTTTCGCGACCATACCTTTTTGCCATTTGCAAACTATAATCGGAATTTTATTTTTCTCACACCAGGCAAAAGCCTGTCTGTCCATCACGCCTAAATTCAAACGCAAGGCTTGTTTAATAGTCAAGTTGTCAAACTTCTGCGCGTTCTTATGCTTATTAGGATTAGCGCTGTAAACTCCGTCAGCCGGACCAGCCTTAATTAAAACCTTAGCGCCCAAGAGACTCGCCTGCTGCGCCGCGGCTGTGTCAGTGGTAAAAAAGGGTTTACCCGTACCGCCGGCGAAAATTACTACCCGGCCTTGTTTTAAGGCCGCCCGCGCTTTAACCTCGTTAACCGGTTTAAGCAAAGGAATCTCGCTGCCAATAGTAGTTTGCACTAAACTAAATACGCCTACCTTAGCTAAACCCTGGCGTAAAGCCAAAGCGTTCAGCACCGTAGCTGTCATTCCCATATAATCAGCCGAGACCGCATCAAAATTTTTAGACTGATTACGTTTGCGCCACCAGTTGCCGCCGCCAATGGCAATACCAAGCTCCACCCCTAAACGGGTAAGAGCTCGTATTTCTTTGACCGCCATATTCAATTTTTTATAATCCAAACCGCGACCGGTATTGCCCAAAGCTTCACCAGAAAGCTTTAATAGTATTCGTTTGTATGCCAGCTTAGCCATCAACGGTATTATAACACGGTAAAGCCTAAATTTAGAATTACGAATTAAGAATAATGAATTTCTAATGACAAAACTCAAACGTCAAAGAATATATTCTCTGCCGCTATGCCGTAGGTTCAGCTAGCAATGCGGTAACAGCCTGAAGGCTAAACTGGCGCGTGTTGTGGTAGTTTGTGTACCCGCTTAACGCCCCACCGTCATTGCGAGCGACCGCAGGGAGCGCAGCAATCCCTGCCTTTGAGATCGCCACGAGCCGATAACTATCGGCTCTCGCGATGACGGATGGCCAGCAGGATGGTTACGCGAGGTAACCAGAGAAGTAACAAGAAATTAATCCTTGACCGAGCAAACCGACGGCTTGCCAGACAACTCAAACCGGGCAAAGTGTTTAATTTTAATATTCTCACCGATAGTGGCCATGGCCTCAGTCAAAACATCGGCCACGGTTTTCTGGTCATCTTTAAAAAACGGCTGCCGCATTAAACAAACTTCAGCATAATGTTTTTGTAATTTACCTTCAATAATCTTATCCACCATCGGGCCGGTTTTGCCGGCGCTAGCTAATTGTTCCAGATAAATCTGCTTTTCGTGCTCCACTATTTCTACTGGCACTTCAGCTGGCGAAAGATACAAAGGATTGGCCGCCGCTACCTGCATAGCCAAATCATGAGCCAAGTTTTTAAATTGCTCGGTGCGGGCCACAAAATCAGTTTCACAAGCCAATTCCACCAAAGCGCCAATTTTGCCCCCGGCGTGAATATAGGATTCAACCAAACCCTGGCCAGTGGCTCGGCCCATTTTACTAGCCGCAATTTTGCCGCCCTGTTTGCGTAAAATATCCACGGCCGCGGTTAAATCACCCTTGGCCTCTTCCAGGGCTTTTTTAGCGGCCATTATGCCGGCCCCCGTAACTTGTCTTAATTTTTGAACATCTTGAGCTGTGTACATATTTTTATAATTTAAATTATAGCCGGTCGTAAGCCGGCAGCTTACCTGGTTCCGCCGGCAACAGTGGCTGCCAACCGGCCTTCTAAAACAGTTTCAGCCATTAAATTAGTCACCATCACAATCGGTTGCAGCGCATCATCATTGGCCGGAATAGGATAATCCACCAAGCCCGGATTAGTATTAGTGTCTACCATGGCTACTATCGGCACTTTAACTTTACGCGCCTCACGCAAGGCATTCTTAGCTTCGCGCGTACCAATCAAAAAAATTACATCCGGCAAACGAGTGAGATTGCGGATACCGCTAATCATAGTATTAAGCTTGGTAAAATCACGTTCTCGTTCCAGCTGTTCTTTTTTGGAATATTTAAGCCAAGCACCGCTATTTTTATCAGCTTCCAGTATTTCCAAACGCCGGATAAGCTTGGCAATCACGGAAAAATTAGTAAAGACGCCACCCAGCCAACGGCCAACAATATACGGCATAGAGGTACGCACGGCGGCTTCTTTAACCACTTCGTCCGCCTGCTTTTTTAAACTGACAAACAAAACCGTGCCGCCAGCGGCTGAAATCCGGCCGACAAAAGCCAGAGCCTCCTCTAATTGTTTGGTGGTTTTTTCCAAATCAAGGATATGAATACCGTGACGAACAGTATAAATGTAGCCGCGCATCTTAGGGTGCCACTTGGATTTCTGGTGACCAAAATGCACACCGGCCTTGAGCATGTCAACTAACGTAGGGATTTTAGGCATAAAAAAATTCCTTCCTTTACCCCGCTGCCGAATATTTAATTATAAGGCTGTGACAGCGAGCTGATACTGGCTGATTTGTCAGGCCGGATAGATCCCGCAGTTACTGCGGGACAAGGAAACGGCCATCAACCAGTACGTAAGATTTAACGAAGATAGTATAAAGTAATTCTGTATTTTTGGCAAGAGGACGGAGGAAATAAAAACGGCTATCACAACTAACTACTATTTGCTAGTCTGTGATAGCCTTTATTAATGGTTTCATAGTGTTCCTATCTTTTTAGTTGAAATGACGTTAGTTGAAATGACGCAAAAATTGTTTTTCAAAAACAATTTTTGATTGCTTTCTAATTCGTCTAATCCCCTTAATACTAGGAATATAACGGCTAACATTTTTACAATACAATTGATAACTATAGCCGTATTTTGAGGCCAAACACTCTTCCTCACCTTTAACTTCTTTAGTATGAGCAATTATATAATTAACATAAATATAAAGCGCTAATAAAGCAAAGGGTAGGTTGGAAGAATTAGAATTCAATTC
>JACRFM010000007.1 GCA_016234305.1 Candidatus Kerfeldbacteria bacterium | reverse complement strand
CATCTTCGCTGCTTTTATGACATTCTTTAAATTGGAAAGAGCAAGACTTGCGGAAGGCACGAGCTGGTATGAACAAAAAGTATCTATTACCAGAATTTCTATCGCTAATTACTTAAATTACGCAAAGGCGTAAGTCCTAATTAGGTTATTAGGACTTACGCACTTGACCGTTTTTGGGTGTCATTCCCGTGGAAACGGGAATCCAGGCTGTGCAGAATGGCCATATTCTGTATCCCCGCATACGCGAGGATAGCAGAAAGAGACCAAGTGCGTAAGTCCTAATTATTTTAATCAAGCCAAAATGTCTGACTATATACCCTACTACCATAAGCAACCCTTGTCAATAATTTAACCAATTACCTTATCTCCAGGCGGAAAATGGTCCGACCGGACCATTTTCCGCTTAAGAATATTATGTTATTATTAACAATAGTAATCCCTGCAAACTTATGAACAAAGATCAACCAAAACGAACAAATACAAAAATATTACTAGCACTCTTAACGCAAACCGGACAAGCGGTAATAGATTTTTATACTTTCCTCAACGACGTACGCTACCATCGCGGCACTTATATACGTGGTGGCAGTGACCTAGTAAGGGAAATTAAAAAACTTCAACAAGACAAAGAAGCCAAACTAGCCCTTCGGCACCTGCGTGAAGCTAATTATATAAAAACCAAAAAAATGGGGAACCGACTTATGGTAACCCTAACGGCTAAGGGTTTCGCTAAATCACTTAACATTAAATTGCGCCAAGCTGCGCCTCACCCTAGTAAGTTTTATACGGTGGTCATCTTTGATATCCCGGAAAGTGAAAACCTGTCTCGTCGTCAGTTTCGTTTATTGCTACGCCAAGGCGGCTTTATTAAACTCCAACAAAGCGTCTGGATAAGCAAAAATGATACCTACCAACTAATAGCCGGCTTCATTAAAAAAATGAAATTAGAACCATGGATAAATATATTCCGGGCTACTGATTTTTTACATATTCCCAAGCAATAAACTACCTAGGCGGATTTTGGTCCAGCTGGACCAAAATCCGCCATATCAAAAAAGAAAGTGATTTTTGCTTTCTTATAAACTAAATGCCACTTAAATTTAAACTCCAAAAGCTACTGTTGATAAGACAGCAGCTTTTATTTTTTAACTTAATCAATCAAACAAACGCCACGCTCGCCACCTGGTCTTTGTCCGCTTTAAAGCTCATTACCCTTACCCCTTGGGTAGCGCGCCCGAGCACCGACACGCTCTTTAACGGCAGCCTGATAACCTGGCCCTTTTCCGACATCACTATCAAATCCTCGGCCTCACGCTTGCCGTTCACCACAAAAGCCGTGGAAACCGCGCCGGTTTTAGGCGTGACATTGGCGGTTTTAATGCCGCTGCCGCCCCGACCCTGCACTTTGTACTCGCTCAGCTTGGTACGCTTGCCATAACCATTGGACATTATAACCAGCAACTGCTCTTCGTGCGCCGGGCGACCTTCATTAATCAAATCCATACCAGTTACTTCATCAGCGCTTTTTAATTTAATGGCTCTGACGCCCGCGGCCGTCCGGCCCATGGGGCGCACAGTTTTTTCCCGAAAACGAATGGATTGGCCCTTGCCCGTTACCAGAATAACATCATCCTCGCCGGTTGACGGTTTAACCCAGCGCAAAGCATCGCCGGGCTTAAGGGTTACCGCAATCAAACCGGAACGCCGCACATTGCCAAAAGCGTCAACCGTAACTTTTTTAATTACGCCGTACTTGGTTATCATAATCATGAATTTATAGTCTTTCCAATCTGTCAGCGACAAAACCTCGGAAACTTTTTCCTCCGGCGCCAGCTGTAAAAAGTTCACCACGGCCTGGCCCTTGGCTGTGCGCGAACCCACTGGCACGTCATAGGCCTTAAGCTGGAACACGCGGCCGCGCGTGGTAAAGAACAATAAATCCGCATGGGTAGTAGTTGAGAATAAATGTTCCACCGCGTCTTCCTCCTTAGCCGTAAAACCAATTACGCCTTTACCGCCGCGGCCCTGGGTTTTAAAAGTATCCGGCGCCAAACGCTTAATATAACCATCGGTTGTAATAATCACCACCGTGGCTTCGTTCGGAATTAAATCCTCTTGAGTAAATTTATCCACCGCGCCAAGGAACACTTGAGTACGCCGCTCGGAACCATACTTTTGCTTTATTGCCTCAAGTTCGGCCTTAATAATTTCTAAAATTTTCTTAGGATGATCCAAAATGTCCTGTAACTCCTTAATCAACTTTTTTTTCTCTTTCAATTCTTCCTCCACCCGCAAACGCTCTAAGTTAGCCAGCTGCTGTAAGCGCATTTCCAAAATCGCCTCCGCCTGGCGTTCGCTTAACTTAAATTTGGCAACTAAATTAATTTTAGCGTCATCTTTGTCTTTGGATTTTTTAATAACCGCAATCACCCGGTCTATATCCGCTAGCGCCATTACCAAACCTTCCAAAATATGCGCCCGATCTTTGGCCTTATTCAAGTCAAATTCCGTGCGGCGGCGCACCACCTCCTGCCGGTGCTTTAAGTAATATTCCAAAACATTTTTCAAAGTTAAAACCCGCGGCTGAAGGCCATCTACCAAAGCCAGTATATTAACATGAAACGAGGTTTGCAAAGCTGTTTGTTTGTAAAACTGGTTTAAAATCTTGCGCGGATAAGCGTCTTTTTTAAGTTCAATAACCACCCGAATACCGTCTTTATCCGACTCATCGCGCAAATCTCTAATACCTTCAAGTTTCTTGTCCTTAACGAGTTCCGCAATGTGCATAATCATCTCGGCCTTATTCACCTGATAAGGCAGCTCGGTAACCACAATGGCAAAACCGTTTTTTTGTTCCACAATTTCCGCTTTGGCGCGCATCACAATAGAGCCCTTGCCGGTGGCATAAGCCAGCTTGATATCTTCTTTATTAAAAATCGCCCCGCCAGTGGGGAAATCCGGACCTTTAACAAATTTCATTAAATCAGCCACATCGGCTTCCGGGTTCTCAATCAAGTAAGCCGTAGCCTCAATCACTTCGCTTAAATTGTGGGGCGGAATAGAGGTGGCCATACCTACGGCAATGCCCATAGTGCCATTTAACAATAAATTAGGCAGACGGGCCGGCAAAACGCGCGGTTCAGTAGTGGAACCGTCATAATTGGGAATAAAATCCACGGTCTGTTTTTCTATATCAAGAAGCAACTCCTCGGCAATCGGTGCCAGCTTGGCCTCGGTATAACGCATGGCCGCGGCTGAATCGCCATCAATAGAACCAAAGTTACCCTGCCCGGTAATAAGCACCTCGCGCATAGCAAAAGGCTGAGCCAAACGCACCATGGAATCATAAACCGCCACGTCGCCGTGCGGATGGTATTTGCCCAAAACTTCACCAACTACCGTAGCACTCTTGCGCAGTTTAGCCCCGGGTTTAAGTCCAATATCCCACATGGCGTACAAAATCCGGCGGTGCACTGGCTTTAAACCGTCACGCACATCCGGCAAAGCGCGCGAAACAATCACCGACATGGCGTAATCAAGATAGGAATCCTGCATTTCCTCCACTAAAGAACGTTGCTCCAGGCGGCCGGCGCCGGCCGCCGGCTGTAACACTTCTAATTTAGCTTTAGCTTGGCTCATAAAATGATTTAACGAGATGGCAGATTAATATTAGACATTCGCTCCTTAATTAAATTAAAAACATTAGCCTCACTCTTACCAGTCTGGCGCTGCCAATTGTAACTGATAGACCAAACTGTCAGACCAACTACCAGTACTATTAAAACAAAAAATAACACTGTCAAACCGCGACTACGCGACCGGGTCAAGCTTGCTTTGGTCACATGGCTTTCTGGAGGAACAGCTGTTTTAGCCATAATCGCAAAAATTTAAGGCGTAAGCAAAATCAACTTGGTTTCTTCCGCAGGCAAATCTTTCTTAGTCACCTTTAACTTTTCCATAGTTTCGGCTTTAAGCCCAAGCTCGCGCACGAATTTATCCACTGGCTCAAGGTTAACTTTAAGGCCGGGAATTTTGTAATGAATCGGAATTACAATCCGTGGTTCAATCGCACCCACTAATTCAGCCGCCTTTTTGGCATCAATCGTATAAACACCGCCCACTGGCAAAACTAAAATATCCACGCCTTCCAGCTGCTCCAACTGACTACTGGTTAATTCATTTTGCCCAAAATCACCTAAATGCGCCAAAGACAAACCCTCGGCCTCTAATAAATACATAGTGTTCAGACCGCGCTCCTTACCCTCACTGGCATCATGCCACGACGGAATACCGTAAATAAAGGTTTGCTTAACCTCGTATTCACCCGGGCCATTAATTAAAAAATAATCACCACTTACGCCGTCTTTATAATTATGGTCAAAATGGTCGTGCGTAATAGCCACTACGTCGCCCGAGAGGCGCGGCAATTTTAAACCAATTTTAGCCGGTTCAAACGGGTCAAAAATAACCGTGACCTCGTTATTTGGCCCCGGTTTGGCCTGCACTTTTAAACAAGCTTGTCCAAACCATTGAATTAACATATATAACACTAAAATCTTATCATAATTTTACCAACTTGCCAAGACTGATTTAGGGCTAATTTCGGCCTTAAAAAGGCTAACTTTCGTAGGAAAAATTAGGCAAAATTGCAACCCTTGCCAAAAACCTAATCTTCATTTATACTTACCCTGGCTTTAAATAGCAATTTATTAATTAGTTCCTCTTGAAGAAAGTTAGTTTTAAACTGGCCTTAACCCTCAAGAGGGCTCATCGCACGCAAAATATCTTGCCGACAACGAGATAGTGAGATGGGTTAAGCTGTTTTTTTGTTATCTGGTGGCTTAAATGTTTATGGGCCCTTGATAACCAGACCCCAACTTAGGGGGCAGAAAGTTAACTAAGACTATGACTTCAAGAAATAAGAAAAAAACCGAAGATAACTCTGCTTCAGCCATGCAGGAACTCTTAGCTTCCAATCAGGCCGCGGTTGTGCCTAAGGTGGGCGACTTGGTAGAGGCTAAAGTAATTTCCATAGGCAAACGCGAGGTTAAATTAGATATTCCCGGTTTTACCACTGGCGTAGTCAGGGGTCGCGAACTGTTTGATGAATCCGGTGATTATTCTGAACTTAAAATTAACGACCAAGTGCTGGCCACGGTGCTTGATTTTGAAAATGAAAACGGCGAGATGGAACTCTCCTTCCGCCATGCCGGCCACCAAAAAGCCTGGGGGCACTTGGAAAGTCTGCGCAAAACCAATGAGATTGTGGTGGTTAAGGTGGTGGACGCCAACAAAGGCGGCCTAATGGTAACCTTGGGGAAGGTGGATGGTTTTTTACCAGTCTCGCAACTCGCTGTGGAGCACTATCCGCGGGTGGAAGGCGGCGACAAAAATCGTATTTTAGAACTATTGAAAAAATTTATCGGCCATAATGTAGAAGTGAAAGTCATTACGGTTAACGTCGAGGATGAAAAGTTGTTTGTTTCCGAGCGGGCCGCCTGGGAGGAAAAGCAAAAAGATAAGTTAGACCTGTACCACGTGGGCGATACCATTGAAGGCAAAATTTCCGGCGTGGTTGATTTTGGCTGTTTTGTGGAATTCGGCCATGGTCTGGAAGGTTTGGTGCATATTTCCGAACTAGCTTGGCAGCGCATTGACAATCCGCACGAAGTGGTGAGAGTTGGTCAAACAGCCAAAGCTAAAATCATCAACATTGAAGGCTCAAAAATTTCCTTGTCTTTTAGACGCTTGGTGGACGACCCCTGGAAAAACGTAACTGATAAATACAAAGTAGACGATATCGTTACGGGCAAGGTCAT
>JACRFM010000071.1 GCA_016234305.1 Candidatus Kerfeldbacteria bacterium | reverse complement strand
GGAGAATTGGTGTGTAGATTGTTCATACACGCCAACTTTCCCAGATTCCTTAAGTTTTGTCGCTAAACCAAGAGCAAAATCAAAAAATCCATCAACCAAATTTTTTCCTCAAACCCCCGGCCGGACATAAA
This sequence comes from Candidatus Kerfeldbacteria bacterium, assembly GCA_016234305.1. Classification (GTDB taxonomy): domain Bacteria; phylum Patescibacteriota; class Patescibacteriia; order Veblenbacterales; family UBA10138; genus JACRFM01. Next base: position 2,699 of record JACRFM010000071.1, on the reverse strand, counting down.
ATAAGACAGTGGTAAAAACGATGAATTATCAATTTTTAAGCAATAAAACCGCCCGCCTGGAGCTGCCATAATTTTTTATATAAACCCTGGTTCTTGTTAAGTAGTTGCTGGTGGTTGCCAATCTCCTCAATTTGGCCAGCCCGCACCACCACGATTCTATCCATTTTCATAATGGTGGACAAGCGGTGCGCGATCACAATGGTGGTTTTATTTTTCATTAAATTAGTTAAAGCGTCCTGGATTATTAACTCCGTGTGGGAATCCAAACTGCTAGTAGCTTCATCCAGCACCAAAATTGGCGCATTCTTCAAAATTGCCCGGGCAATGGCCACCCGCTGCCGTTCGCCGCCCGAGAGCTTAATGCCGCGTTCACCCACATAAGTATTATAGCCATCAGGCAGCTGCGAAATGAATTCGTCGCAGTGAGCTAAAGTCGCGGCCTGGTAAACTTCCACATCAGTCGCTGCCAATTGGCCATAACGGATATTCTCCATTAAAGTGCGGTGAAATAAAATCGGGTCTTGGGGTACTAAACTAATATGGCGCCGCAGTGATTCCTGTGTAACGTCGGCGATGTTCTGGCCGTCAATTAGAATCTGGCCGCCTGATACGTCAAAAAAACGGAAAATTAAAGCCACCAGAGTTGATTTGCCCGCACCCGACGGTCCGACTAAACCAACTTTTTCGCCTGGTTTAACGCGCAAACTAAAATCATTTATAACCTCGCGGCCAGCCACATAAGTGAAGCGTACTCGCCTAAATTCAACTTCCCCTTGACTGACCGCGAGCGGCCGGGCGGCTGGCTTATCCAATATATAAGGCTCGGTATTAATAATAAACACCATTTCTTCGGAATCAGCCAGATGCTGATATAATTTGCGAACCACGCGGCCAAAATCCCACAACCGCTCAAACACCTGAATTAAATAAGCCTGAACCAGCACAAAATCTCCAATCGTGAAAATACCTTGTTGCCACAACTTAATGGCAAAATAAAAAATCAAAAACTCCAAAGCTACCATAAAACTGGATTGCACGGCCTCTATGGAAGCGCCAAAATCCCAACTGACTTTAGTCAGACTGAATTTTTCGTCAGTCAATCGGCGAAACTGTATTTGCTCACGTTCGTAAGCCGTGAATAATTTCAAATTGGCCTGATTGGTAATAGTATCAGCCAGGTTACCCGTCATCCGGGTATCGCTGGCCGAAGCGGCCTCATCGTACTTAAGCTTACGCAAGGTCAAGGCATAATTTATTATCAGATAAATTATGGTCCAGCCGAGCATAATAGACCCAAGCAGCCAGCTGCGCCAAAAAATCACTATGAGCACAAAACCGATTCTTAAAACCAGCGGCAGTAAACTCCAGTAAAAACTATCAGAGATGGCTTCAAAAGCGCCCACCAGTCGCCCCACCTTGCGTACCAATCCGCCGACCATGCGATTGACAAAAAATCCGAATGAATGTTTATGCAAATAATCAAAACAGGTGTTGGCGATGTCTGACATTACCCGCGGCTGGAAAAAATTATTAACATAAGTAGAGGTGCGCCACAAACCCCAAGCGGCAAAATTCCAAGCCAAAACAATCCAGATCAAATTGACTAGTTGCGGTATTTTGGCCGCGCTTCCAAGTTTATCACTGCTCAAAATGTCAAAAAATTCCTTATAATAAAGGGGAATTAATGTGGTTATAATCGCCGCTGCCACGATACTAAAAACAATTAACCAAAACCGCCATTTATAGCGCATGGCGTGTTGCCAAAATAACTGATAAGTTTGTTTAGTAATCTCTTTCATAATGTAGACAGACCGAGTTATCTATTTTACTATATAAGTACTTAATTATCAACCTTTTTATTATGTCTTTTTATTATGTCAGAAAAATCCATCACCGGCGCCGGCTTGGGCGTAATGATTGTAAAAGACGATAAAATGCTCCTGGGCTTGCGTCACGCTGACCCGGCCAAAGCCGACAGCGAGCTCCACGGCGAAGGCACTTGGACCATGCCGGGCGGTAAAATTCGTTTTGGCGAAACTTTTGAGCAAGCCGCTGACCGTGAATTAACCGAGGAAACTAGTTTAATCGGCCGGAAGTTTAAGTTAATATCACTCGCTACTGACAATGTTTCGGACGCGCACTTTATCACCATTGGTATGCTCTGCACCGAGTTTAGCGGCCAGGTTAAAACTATGGAACCGGATGAAATTGTGGAATGGCGCTGGTTCGCGCTTGATAATCTGCCCGCCCAGATGTTTCCCGCCAGCCGCACGGTGGTGGACAATTATGTCCGCGGCACAATTTATCAGCCAGCGGAATAAAATTAAAAAGACAAATCCACTAACTTTGACACATTACTTAAAAATATGGAAATAACCAATGAAGAATTAATCAAAAAAGCCGAGTCAGTAATTAAGCCAGTAAAAATTGGTGACTATTGGGTGGCTGATGTTGGTTGTGCTTTGGTTACAGATAAAAATAATATCTATCTGGGCACTTGCATAGATACTTGTTCTGGCATGGGATTTTGCGCGGAACACAGCGCCATCGCGGCCATGGTGACTGCGGGAGAATTCAAAATCAAAAAATTGGTCGGGGTATGGAAGGACAATCAAGGAATAGTTCATCCTCTACCTCCCTGCGGCAGATGCCGTGAATTCATACATCAAATTCATAAGGATAACTTGCAAACAGACATT
>JACRFM010000067.1 GCA_016234305.1 Candidatus Kerfeldbacteria bacterium | reverse complement strand
TCAACCTTAATAATAATTATCCTTTATCTCATTTCCATTTATCAACTACTTCACTGCTTCGAAGCAGTGAAGTAGTTGATAAATGGAAATGAGATAAAGGATAATTATTATTAAGGTTGACAAAAAGACAAAATTAAACCAAGATAGTGGCAAAAGGAAAAGGAATTAAAATGAAATACATAGAAAACTATCTACCATTTACAGGCATACTAATAATCCTCGCCCTATTAATGGCCATTGTGGTTGTAGGCATAGTCTGGTTTATTTTAACCAGACAAAACCAAGGCCGCCCTTCTAAAATAAAAAGAATCTGGTGTAGTTTTAAAAAAATGTTTTGTCTCTTACCAGAAGAAGATGAAGAAGAGCCTAAGAATGTTTAACCAGTGCATTTCCTAATAATCCCCTGCACTGGTTTTTTATATATTATTTATGTAATGACCTTACGACTTGTCTAATTGTTTATCAAGATAGATATATTTTAAAAACACAACAGCTAAAATGTTTTTTAAAATAAAAGAAGCCGCGACCAGAGTAATTGATAAACGGTGCGGCTTCAAATCTTTTGAAATAACTATAAACCTTGAAAAACGGTTTTTATTTGGGCAAAATAGTTAATCTTATCTTTTTTGGCCTCTTCGGCAGTTTCTTTTGTCTTGATTAAGAAATTCTTTACTCGCTTACTTAACCAAGCAAACGAATAGAAAATTACAAACAATCCACCAAAGACATACATCAGTAAATCAAACAATCTAGACAGTACCCACGCCCAGCTGGATAATCCTTCCAAAATCCACCCACGAGTTACCGGATATAAACAGGCAACTATAATCACAAGAATAAACCAATCGAGAACAGAGGGGAGACCAATAATTTCCAACAACGACTGCCACGGCGCTGATTCATGACCAATTGGTTCATCAGCTAATTTGTTTCTTAAAAAAACCAACAAATCAACTGTGAAGAACAAACTAACCAGAAAAAGAGGCATGCAAAGCAATTTTTTAATTAGCTTTTTCATTTTAATCCCTTTTGGTTGTTTTTGTTTTTATTATTTTTATTTTTTTTAACTATTTAATATACTCCTTAAATTTGATTTTGTCAAGAGCTGGAGCGAAAATATGTGTAAAATAAGGCTTAAATTAGGGTTAATTTATTATACTCCTCTATTTTCAGCTCGGCTAATTAGCCTTAAGGTGTTGCCAAGCTATTGAACCATTACGGAGGGCTTGACAAATTCTATGGTTTTGCTATGATAAGCTGTTATAGTTTTTTGTCCAGAACTTTAAAAACCACAGGATTTGTCATTCTGAACAAAGTGAAGAAGCTACGATCCTTAACTTAAATGTTATGCTGAACTTGTTTCAGCATCTCTATAAGAATTAGACCCTGAAATAAATTCAGGGTGACAATAAAAGATGCTTTTTTCACTCCGCTCAGGATGACAAATAACTAAATGCAAATAAATTAGCTACAGGATTTTGCTGTAGCTAATCGCTCCGGGGGCATATTCCAGCTGTTTACGCGAAAACAGCCTCTCACAAATGCTCGGCAGACCGGAGCGATGAAATTCAAAACCCGACCTTCTGCCGGTTGGGAAAATAGGAGTTAAAGTTGAAAAAACTACTTTTAATTCTCGTTGTTGCCATTATGGCAATCAATACTGGCCCGAACTTCGGCCAAGAAAAAACAGACAAGGCTGTACGTTTTTATGCCGGCTATTACGTAGTTGCCGGTGCCACCACCCACCAAGGACCAACTATAATGATGTCCTGGCCAGGTGTTTTGGGCAAGATTCGCTTATTCGTATTCGGCCAATCAATGGCCTGGGGTACGTACGAAGAACGCGGCGGTGGTATGGAATATTCCATACTTCTTAATTCGGCTGAATCAGATTTTCGTTACCGCATCACTGGTGGCATTTCATATTCTGCTGAAAATCTAATAGGAGAAACCGCCCTTCCTGAAAAACTTCTAGCCATCTACATCGGCGGAAGTGTACTATATGATATATCAAAAAAATTATCTCTCGAAGCAACGCTGGCCCCAGCCTACACTTCATTAGTTTACTTACCTGTTCATTCGCTCATGCGAGATACTATATCTAAACTTGGAGTGGTCGCACGAGTAAGTTTGAAAATTGGTCTATAATAACAGTAACGCAACAAAAATTTCAAAAAATTAAATAACAATCATAAACAAAAATCAATTGGAGTTAAAAATGGAAAATACCCTATCTATCGTTTTGGCTGTTGTATCCGGCCTTGCTATTATCGGCCTTGCAATCTATATGATTGTAAGCCGCAACCGCGCTCCGCGAATTGAAAATGCTGCGACTTTTGGCAGTTGCAGAACCGGATACGATGTCGTATTCCGAGTTACAAGTATGCCGGCAATACCAGCAGAAGCAAGGCTGGTACCCCGTCGAAATCTATGTTGGATTATTCCTGTATTAGTTGCACTGTTTTTCTTAATGTTATTCTTTGTATACTTGGCCGCGCGACCAAGTAGTGTAACAACTGCTCCGGCTGCTCAAGTTCAAAATCCTCCGACTCCGCTTAATCCTCCGGTTCCAACACTTGACCCCGCAAAAATCATTGATCCGGTTAACAATAAAATTGACCAATCAACTCAATTCCTTGGTGGAAAAATTGATTCGGTCAATAAAAATTTAACGGCTCACCGGGAATCTAGCAAACGCGGATACAAAGTTCAAAATGAAAAGTTGGATAAAATTGCTGCTGGCGTTGACGGTAATGGCAAAAAACTTGATGATGCCACAGCTAGACTGGCGCAAATACAAGCAAAAATAGATCTTCTGGTTCCTCAAATTGATGACGCTAGAATCAAGTATGAAAATGTCTTAAAAAGTAATAATGAAGACCTAAAAAATACTTGCCGCACTATACTAATTGGACTAAACGACAAGTTAGACAAATTACTTTCAAAAAAGGATATGGTGAAATCCGGTGATACTACCGGCGATCCTGATTAAAACAATTATAATTTCCTATACGGAAAGAGGTTACCATCTGGTAGCCTCTTATTTTATTTATTTAAAATATTCTGGATTCCCGCTGGAATTTACCCCGCACTTGATGCGGGGCGGGAATGACATAACCAATGAATTATAGACAAGACGAGATTCCTCAGCCGATGGACGTCGGCTTCAGAATGACGAAAAGTGTCATCGCCCCGCCGCTCGGCTGGGCAAGCGAAAGTGTGGCGGGCTCAAAGGCAGAGATTGCCGCGTCGCAGACTCCTCGCAATGACAGAAAAAACGCTCGCAATGACGAAAACTAAGCTAAACTACTTTTCTCTTGCACGCTTTAAAAGTTCTTCAGTACGTAATAATTCCTTATCACCCTTAACTCTATCAAGTAATTCCTTGGTTCTTTGAAGTTCTACATCATTCTTAATCTCATTATCTATAACACCAGCCTTCTTCATTAATTCATCAGTGCGCAAGAGTTCTTGGTCTGAATGTATATCATTTACTGCCGCTGGCGCCTTCCCCCACTCGCCCTTACTGTCCACCAAATAATTGTGCAAGCGTTCGCCAACTGAAACGCCGCTGGAATTTTTAATATGTAAGGCAATATCAGTCTGCCATTTTTCCAAAAAATTATGATTATTAAACAAACCCAAAAAACTTTTACCAAAATGGCCGCGCACGCTTTCGCTGGTAAAATCATTAACGTCCATAGACATTAAATTGCGCGCGCCTTGTTCACCCAGACCGCTTTTTAACTTATTGAAAACCGTGTATTCGCTGGTAGCAATATTATTAGCCACCGCTTTGTAGTGGTGATAAAAATCAGCGTCAAAATGTGATTGACCGGTAATCGGCACTTCTATCGGACTGGTGGTTAACGGCGAATGAGTGGCTGACAAAAATTTTCCATCATGAGTAATGGCAAAATCGCGACTCTGTTCATACGCCTGTTGCAAAAAGCCATAATCAATTGATTTAAAACCCTTACCTTTATATTCCAAACCGCGTTGCCATAATTCATTAGCCGCGCTGGGATTTAATTTTTGTAAAACCGCCGCTTCGCTGACAAAAGAACGAAAATCCGTATCTTTCAAATACTGCGGCGTTTGATTACCTAAATGTTCCACTACAGCTTGTAGTTTAGTGGCGCTCAAATTACCAAAAGCGTAATCATGCATCGTTTGCGCAGCCCCAGTGCCACCAGCGTGTTCAGTGGCAAAATTAGCCAATTCCAGTTTTGCGCCGGCACTCCAACCCTTACCAACCTCACCGGCCACCGCCGTAACTTTATCCAGCTTGTCGGTTAAAGCCGTGTATGATTCGTTGACTAATTGCAAATAATGGTCGTGGCCACTGGCCAAGGCGGCATCCACATAATGCGGCAAAAATTCATGCGTAGCGCTATCCAAAAAGAAAGCACCATTTACCTGGCCATTATGAGAATGAAAATCAATCACGCTTAAGCCCTTATGGGTTTTGTCTAAAATAAGTTCAGTAATAGTGCCGCCAATAACTTTTTTATCTAGCCAAGGAACCTGACTAGTATCCATAGCTTTGCCAGACATTATTTCCGGCTGCGCCATATGCCTATAAAGTTCATCCGCCTTAAGGCCTGAACCAAATTCATAGTGAGCTTTGCCGTTCGCGTCCATAACTAATTTAATAGCGTCGCCGCGCGCGCCAGCGCCAAGCCTCATATCATAAGTTTGACCATCAGTTGTTACGCCGGCTATTGCTTTACCGTTAAATTCCGTATTCAGGGCCGCCTGGTGCGCCAAACGTCCGGAAAATAACTTAATCCCCTTAACATCATTTAAATCACCGGTATAACCAAACTTACGCGGGTCGTCTATAATTTGCTGAATGCCTTTGGTTTCAATGCCTTCACCGGCCGCTACTGTGCTGATTTTAATATCTTGTTTCAAGCGAGTGGTAAATTCTTCCACGCTCAGCGTTTGCCCGCTCTTGAACATTTCCGGATGTTTGGTAATAAATTCCTGGGCAGATGTACCCTTCAGGTCAACACCGGTAAAAGATTTGTCTAATTGGTGCAAATAATTAGCATAATCATGAACTTGGGACGGAGAAGAATGACTTAAATCAGGTATAGTCAATCCCCACTTATGAGATAACGTGTCTATGGCCACACCCTCTTTCATAAGTTCAGGTGATAATTCCTGTAATCCTGCCCCTCCGGTTACAGGTTTATCCCCAAACATCTTTTGCCAAGCCTCGTTGGGATTATATAAATGCAAAAGTCTATCAACATTACTGGAAAAATTATGCCACATCTGACCTCCCAGACCACTAACTAATCCGTGTTCTTCTACTGATTTGCCAAATTGACCAATGGCTTTTTCTATGCCGGTTATAACATTCTCATGATTTATCTGGGCTACCGCTAATGTACCTAAACCAAAAGCCCTGGAGACTGAACCAAAGGCTTCAATAAAATCTTTGACTTTATGTTGTTTATCGCCTTTTTTACCCTGAAGCCTGAGCGCTCTGACAGTTTCAACTGTCGAGTTAACAACAATGTCTTTTAAAATAAAGGCGGCTTTACTATCGCTCTCCTTAGTCTTTACACCCTTAAGTAATGATTTTTCAAATTCACGGTTAGCCTTACTGCCTCTTTCCAAGGCAGCCATGGCCGAATAACCCAAGGTTCTTAAAACCGGAACCCCGGTGGCAGTAAAAGCAGTATTTAAAGCATCCCGCGCTACCACAAAACCACTAACTTTATTTTGTATATACAAATTACCCGCCCGAGAGATTTTTTTGTTTCTTTCACCATCCAGGTCAGCCTGTTTTTTACGATACTGCCAAATTATCTGGGCCAATTGCTCACGATAAGCTTTTTTCTCTTCTGCCGGCAGATATTTAGCCCCACCCTCTTTGGTTAAACGGTCTAATTCTTTTACGGTTTGCCAAAATTTTTCTTTAGCATTATCTTCTTTTTTATCAGTCACTTCCCGATAACTCTTAAACAAATCAGCTAACGCATCATCCAATTTTTCCTTGTCTAAAGAAACTTCTTTTTTCCCCAAAAAATACTTACCCAGATCGCCCTTGCTTTCCTCAATGGCTTTTGACCATTTTTCCCTTAAGCTGCCCTTTTGGACAACCGCGCGACCGACAATTTCAGCAAAATCAGTAATTGTTTTTACGCCTAAAACCGTAGTAGCTGTTTTGTAAAATTGTTCACCTACCATTTTCCAAACTTTTTTATCTGCGTCTTTAGTAGTTTCTTTATTCTCTGTTGATTTAAGCGTTTCCTTATCACTATCCATACTAAACTCGCTGTCAGGCGTTACCCGCTCCAACGCCAATTCATCAGCCGCCGCCTTAAATGCCGAACTCATTTCTGCGTCAACAGGAATCGGCTCTTTACTATTTATATCATTATCCATATTCTCTGAGCTCATAAAATTTAAGCAGCCACCGATTTAATTTTATTTAACAAACTATCAAGTTTGTCATTGGTCTCTGCTAATAAAGACGACTCTTTATTATTATAATCATCGGCCAAACTATTTAACTCAACTGTCAACTTCTCGTCTATATCAATGGTTTTGTGATTTAAATAAGCGTCTTCTAAAATATTTGATAAATCTAATATCTGTTGTCCGGTCATCTCCGGCAATAAAATCAGTAAATCTTCCCTAACTTCATCTGTTAAATTAATACTAGCTATTAAATAACCCAAACGTTGCCCAAAAGACCTACCGATCTGTTGTAAAACATCAACTTGCGTATTGTTGGCATCTTTTGTCATAGATAGTTTAATTTTAACAAATTACACAAAAACTATAAATCTATTTATCAATTAATATTGGCAAGCCCGCTGAAACATAGCGATTTTTTATTTGCTCCCTAATATTTTCATCTTCCAAGCCTAACTCTATATGCTCTTGTAAAATTTTGCTTTGGTCTTCAACTGACAATAATTTATACCTACCCCTGACTAAAGGTTCAATATGCTTCAGCAGTACCTGCTTAATCTTATTATCAATTTGCTCGACAATTTTCATTTCTGCTTCTGTTACTTTGCGACTAAATTTCAGACCATTGTGTTCAAATACCTTTGGCGTCACTTTATCCAAAGATACAAATAGTTTCTTGTCTTCTGCCTGAGGAGTTGTGTCCACTTGAACCGGTTGAGCAGAAATAGTTTTAACAACCACCGGTTCCACTCTACCTAATTTTTTCTTTGGCTCACCACCTGTTGATTTTTCTTCTGCCGCCACTTTACCAGGCGTTGGCTTTATTAACCCGCCTTTTTCCAAATAATCTTTAACTTTGCCCTGCGGCACGTAATTAGGCGCGAGTTGATTCAAAATATCCTTAAGACTAACCGTAAGCGGCGTACCATCCAGTGGTTTAACCCACATGGCCCCGCGCACCGGCACGCCTTGTTTAAGATTTAAAATTTTACTCAAATCCACATTATCGTTTACCGTATTAACCATAAAACTCATCCGGCCTGGATTATAACTGATTAAACCGTCAAAACCATTTACTTTGACAGCATCATGGCCGGCTCTAAGTCTTTTTTCTTTATTAAAGCCAATCAAATTCACCACCCAGCGCATAGTCTGGCCATTTATTTCAGTAGTAACCACAGTGCCTTCCTTAACCAATTCATCATCAGTTTTTTTAACAGATTTACTCTCCTGACCGTTCTTTTTATAAAACCACTCTCTAGCCTCAAATATACTTTGGCCCTGCTTAGCCGATTCTTCAACTAAATCATACTCTTTCAATTCTTCTTTAGTTAAAGGGGTATCCAAAACTTTTTGATAATCGCCTTCGTGCCAGCGCCATAGTTTTTTATGACTATTTTTCTCTTCTGAATTATCTAATGGTAAATTCAATTTACTGTCTAAAAATTTATAAATATCCTCAATATTCATGGTGCGATGCAGGCCGCGCAAGGTTGATTTGCTGGACAAAAATTGATTAACGTTGTTTATCATATTGGCGTTATCATCATCCACGGTTATTTGGGCCAGGGCGCGCCCGATTTCCGGATTAAATTTCTTAGCTGAGTCAGTTTCAGCTTCGGCTTGACGGTTAAACAAACCGCAGTCATTGAAAATATTAAAAAATACGATGGCGGTAGAGGTTTTAAAACCACGCTCACGTTGATGATTATCCGCTATGATAGTAGTTTGACCAGCCGTGTTGACTCTAGATTTTAAGCCTGAAGTATAACCCATATCCACCACTACTCCAGGCGGCAGCTCTGCGCCATGCGGCAAGGCCGTAGCGTTAAGGACTTTGTCCAACCCGGCTTTCCGGAAAAAATACAAACTAGCCGCCGCGTCTGTATCAGCTTCACTACCAAGATAATAACTGTTTTCTTTATCACCAGGATTTTTTTTGCCATAGAGCCACCGTCCGCTGTAATAAAAATCCTGCCAAACGCTTTTTAAACCTTCTACCAAGGCCTTGCTCACTTCAGCCCAGTCAGTTTGGTCTAATTTTTCATCCAACTTAAAATTATTTTTCAGTAAATCACCGGTTTTCTTAAAACTCCCGAGTTGAGCTGGTAAAATTTTAGACAAAATCCGCGCCGCCGGATTTTCCTTTTTAGCCCGCATGTCAACTTTTTCAGATTTTCCATTGCTAGAGCTATCCTTTAAGGTTTTGTCACCTTTATCAATCAAACTTACCTCATCTTCAGCTAAGAATTCTGCCTCCGCCGGATTCAAGTCTCGCAAAAACAACTTTAACGTTTTCTGCCAATCTGGGTCTGCCATATAAGTCTTGGCTTCGGGCGCTAGTTTAACATCTTCTGGTTTGCCAAAAAATTCAGCCTTCATTTGTTCGCGCGTCATCCCCTTAACATACAACTGGTCCAAAAATTCATAAATTTCGCTCTGACGAGGAGACTGGCTTTCAAAATATTTTGATTTGAGGTAAGCCTTTCTAACACCAGGCAAAGGGTCTTCATAGGGAGCCTTAGTTTTTACTTTTCCTGTATTAATATCCTTTATAAGGAGCTGCGCGGCCATTTTCTCTACCTCTCCGTTTTCCTGACTGTAGATATCTTTAAGTGAGCCATTAAACATCTTACTAACAGCGCTCATGGTACGATCGGGGTAGGCAAAAGACTTTAATTGCTCCTGGTTGGTTTCACCGCTATTCAACATTTCCAAAAACGTTTGGTAAGATTCTGATTCTCTCACAGCTTGCTCATTATATTTTTTTTCTGGTTTTCGTTTTTTTTGATCGCCAAAATTTTTTTCCCCAACTGGAGGAATGCTTTTATCATTTTCTAAGGTTTCTAAGGAAAGATTTTTTCCATTCTCACCCATAATAATATGTTTACTTATGATAATAAATTATACCTAAAAATGGTAGTTCTGTCAAGTTTAAATACTTAATTATTAACAAAAAATTATAAACCATTACCTAAAATTAGTCCAGACAACTTGTTAAATTTATAAGTAATACCACGGTTTAGCAAATAAAAATTAAATCCTCTTGGCGGACCAGACCCCGCAGAACGAACTGGCGTTCGTCTACGGGGCAAGCCGGATTCGAACCGGCGATCCTTGCCCTGAAGTGAGCTCTGACTCTACTTTAGGGTTCTCCGTGACCCCGTACAACTAACTAAGGCCAGTATACGGGGCAGGCAGTGAGACACATTTACAAAGCGGGCCCGACCGGATTCGAACCGGCGATCTTCTCCGTGACAGGGAGACGTGTTAACCGGGCTACACCACGGGCCCGCTTTGTAAATGTTAAAAACAACAGCAGCAGCACACTATGCCCAGTATGCCATAAGTGAATTTAATATTCTACTTTAGCTACTAGGGCTATTTACCCAGTACTCAACCTTAGATTGTAGCGCGGGACACCACTGGTCCAACAATAAGATTTAATTTTGCTTAGCCACTATATCACGACCTAAATTAAGATTCAACCCCCCAAATGGACAACATCCATCTATTCTAATGTTCTTAAGAACATTAGAATAGATAATTTAAGCAGAGGAAAACCGAGGCCGACTAATAAACCACAAATACAAACCAACTACTATGCTAAGTAAAGCCAGCCACATACCCATTCGCAGACCAAGTAAAATCGGCTGACTATCAAGCCGTAGCCACTCCATGGCGAAACGCAATAAACCGGTTAAGATTAAGTAACCTGCTAACTGCTGACCACCGCTGGCCTGATGACGACGATGCCATAAAAATATGAATATTAAAACTAAGCCTGCAAACTCATACAAAAACACCGGCTGGAAATAAGGGCTGGTTAAATATTCCAGCGGCCTAAGCTCCGGACTAATTGGTATGCCCCAAGGCAAATTAGTAGGCAAGCCATAAAGTTCCTGATTAAAATAATTTCCAAAGCGCCCCAGCGCCTGGCCCAGGGCTAAAGCCGGCACCAACATACCTAAAATGTTTATAATTGACTCGCGGCGACGTTTGTTCCACCACCATAAAGCTACTAGTCCACCCAGCAAAGCGCCGTGCCAAGACAGTCCAGGCTGCCAAAAAGCGAAAATTTCCAACGGGTTATTTTTAAAATACCACCATTCATAAAAGAAGGCGTCAAACAAACGCGCGCCGATTAAACCCCCGACTACCAGCCAAACAACCAAACTGTCAATCACCAGCGGACTTTTACCCTGCCGGGCGGCTGACTTTCTGACTAATAAATAACCAACGACTATAGCCACTGACATTAACAAACCATACCAATGGAAAGATAAAGGGCCGAGCGTAAAAAAGACCGATGATGGCAAATAAGTGTGAAGAAACATAAATACAAATCAAAATGTAAATATCAAAAATCAAAATTACATTTTACACTTTGATTTTTAAATTTTAAACTGAATTTATATTCTACACCTTTTAGCACTAATTAAAAATCCAAATACAAATGGCACCCTTGCAACAAGGATGCCCCTGGTATTTGCAACTGCCAGCTATCTATCCGCCAATAAGCTTAGCCTGAATCAACTCTTTTAACTTGGTCCAATCAGCCACTTTCGCGCCATTCAGAAAAAAACTCGGCGTGCTATTTACGCCCCTCTTGTCCCCTTCGTTAATATCCTGACGTACGATTTTGGTTTTGGCTTTACTATCTAAACAGGCGGTAAACTGGCTGCTATCAAGCCCTAAGCCAGCCGCATAGCTGAGCAAATCGCTGCGCGACAAAGCCGGCTGCTCGGAAAACAATTTATCATGATACAGCCAAAACTTACCCTGGTCATTGGCACACTCAACCGCTAAGGCCGCCCGGAAAGCATTCGTATGAATAGACACCAAGGGGTAATGTCTATAAGATAATTTAATACGTTCGCCAAAAGTATTAATAATATCTTTAAGCAAAGGCTGGGCAGCTTTGCAAGCCGGACACTGGAAATCAGAAAATTCTTCAATCACGACTTTAGCCTCGTTTGAACCTAAATAAGGCCGCGGCGAATCAATAACCGGATAATAAGGCGCCTCTCGCGTACGCCAAATATAAATGCCGACACTAGCCAAGATAATCAAAACGATTCCTAATCCCAGGTATTTTGATTTATTCATGGTAAAAATTACTTACCCGCCAAAGCTTGCTCCACGGCGGCTTTAAGATCAGCCAGGGGCACAGCGCCTTCCACGGCGCGACCATTAATAAAAGTGGTCGGCGTACCACTCACGCCGTAACCAGAACCCTCTTGCAAATCCTTTTGCACTTTAGCCGCCATTTCATTACTATTCATACAGGCTTTAAAACCAGTTTGATTAACGCCCACCTCTTGAGCCAATTTAGGTAAATCAGCCAAAGCAAAACCAGTGCCATTGGAAGTAGTGCGTTCATAAATTTTATCAATAAATTCCCAATATTTATCAGCGCCGCCTAACTTGCCCACACACTCGGACGCTTCCGCCTCTTTCTCCGCATTAGCATGGAAAGATAAAGGGAACTGGCGATGAATCCAGCGTACCTTGCCGGCATAATCCTGCATAATTTGCTGCATGGCCGGATGGAAACGCTTGCAATAAGGACATTCTAAATCAGAATATTCCACCAGCGTTACCGGCGCATTAGACTGGCCGCGCACAAATTCATCGGCTCTAACTTGAATATCTACCTTAACCGGCGGTTGATTAGTACCCGGCTGACTTGGTTTGGTATTGTTCGCGGCGGCGACCGGCTGATTATCTTTATCACCCCTGGCAAACACTTTAGCTAATCTGCCCCCGCCACCAAATGACATAACTAAAGCTAAAATAAAAACAACTAAACTGACTCCGGCTACGCCCACCAAAATGCCCATAACAAAAGTTAATTTGGGCGAAACACCGCTAAACAAGCTTGATTTATTATGTTCTGACATATATGACTACAAATTATTTATAAGTGATAATTATTTTAGCACATTTCAACCACAGGCGTCTAATGGACGCTAGGAATTGAATTAAGAATAGTGAATCAAGAATTAAGAATCGTGCAGTTTTTAATTGTTTTTCATTCTTAATTCATTATTCCTAATTCTTAATTCAAGAGACTCTAGCTCTTAACTATTTTTTTACCGAGCAGAATTTGCAAGCCAATTACCAACAAAATTATCACTAAACCAATATAAGCCAAATCATGAATTACCAGTTTGAGCAAGCTAAAACTGTGGCCTAGGATTTTACCGAGCAGTACAAACAACAACGACCAAATTAAACCGGCCAGCGCCTCCACCTTTATAAATTCCTTAAATTTCATGCGCGCTAAACCGGCCACAATTATGGAAGAATGGCCAAAACTATAAATAAATTTAGTCACGAATAAAGTTTTTTTACCGTTGCTGGCAAAATGATTTTCCAGCCACTTAAGCCGCTCCGGTTTAAGCATCAGCCAATGGCCCCACTTATCCACCAATTGCCGCCCCCAGCGCCGGGCCGCGCCAAACCACAAAATATCACCAATCATAGCGCCGACAAAAGTTACCAGCAAAGTCAAAGGCAGACTCATTAACGACAAAGAAACCAAGAAACCGGCGGCCAAGGGAAAAATTTCTCCTTCCAGCACCACGCCCAAAAAAAGTATCAAATAGCTGTACGTAACTAATAACTCCAAAGCCCTGTCCATAATTTAAGCTGGCAAGGTAGGCGTGTAGTTATGCCACGGCGTAGCTTGCTCATAAGCATAAGCCAATCGCAAAATAGTGCTCTCGGACCAAGCTGAGCCGATTAACTGCAAACCGACCGGCAGTTTATCTACAAAACCGCCAGGCAGGGAAATGGCCGGCAGTCCGGCTATGTTAACCGGCACGGTGTAAACATCCTGCAAATACATGGATAAGGGGTCAGACGTATGGCTCCCTAAGGGAAAGGCCACCGTGGGTGCGGTCGGCGTGGCTAAAACATCAACTTCTTTAAAAGCGCGGACAAAGTCGGCTTGAATGGCTCGGCGCGCCGTTTGCGCGCGTTTGTAATATGATTCGTAATAACCAGAACTCAAAACATAAGTACCGAGCATAATCCGCCGCTTAGCCTCACTGCCTAATAACTGACCGCGAGTTTTATGGTAAAGAGCCAGTAAATTATCAGCCTGAATTCGCTCGCCGAATTTAATACCGTCGTAACGAGCCAAATTAGCGCTGACTTCAGCGGGCATAATCACATAATAGGCCGCCAAAGCATAAGGCAAGGTGGGCAAACTGACTGATATCACCCGCGCGCCCAGATTGGTAAATACATCAATGGCTTGACGCACGGCCTGGGCCACATATTTATCCAGCCCGTCGGCAAAAAATTCCTGAGGTACGCCAATAGTTAAATCCTTGACCGGCTTGGTTAAAGCGGCCAGATAGTCGTCCACCGGACGAGCCTGGCTGGTGGCGTCGCGAGCATCTTGGCCGGCGATAATCTGCATAACCTGAGCACTGTCAGCCACTGTCCGAGAAAATGGTCCAACTGTATCAAAAGACGAAGCCATGGCGATAAGGCCAAAGCGCGACACTCGGCCGTAAGTTGGTTTTAAACCTACCACCCCGCAAAACGAAGCCGGTTGGCGTATGGAACCGGCTGTATCTGAGCCCAAGGCCACCAAACTCAAACTAGCCGCCACCGCGGCGGCTGAACCGCCTGACGAGCCGCCCGGTACACGCGTTAAGTCCCAGGGATTATAAGTTGGACCAAAGGCTGAATTCTCCGTGGAACTACCCATGGCGAATTCATCACAATTAGTCTTACCCAAAATAATAACACCTTCTTTGATTAGCCGTTCTACTGCCGTGGCATTATAAGGCGGCAAATAATGAGCCAAAATTTGCGAACCGGCCGTAGTCTGCAACCCTTTAGTAAGTAGACAATCCTTAACAGCCAGCGGCACGCCCGCTAGAGCGCCAATCTCTTTGCCGGCAGCCAAGGCGCGGTCTAATTCAGTCGCCCGCGCCAAGGCGGACTCCGGCTGCACCACTAAAAAGGCTTTTAATTTGCCATCTAACTTTCCAATGGCCGCTAAATACTGACTGACAACCTCGGTCACAGAAAATTGTCGGTTGGCATAACCCTGCTGTAACTCCGCAATGGTCAACTTAGTGAGCTCCATAAGCTTATTGGTTGGCTGAAAAAACCGGCGGCACGACTATCAAATCACCTTCCTTAGCTGGAGCCGACTTTAGTAAATTAGTTGAATTATTAAATTCTTCAATTTCATCAACGCGGCCAACTAAAGCACTGCCAGCCAATACTTCAGCGGGCGATACGGCCCCAAGTTCATTCAACTTGTCCAAATAATGTAAAACTTCGTCCAGTTGCAGAGCGTAATTGTCTACTTCGGCGGCGGTCAAGTCTAAACGGGCTAATTTAGCTAAATGCAAAACATCGTTCTTGGTTAAACTCATATGGATAAAGTATACAATAAATTAAAAGAGTAAGGCAAAATGGAAAATGAAGCAGTAAAATCTTAAATCCTAATTTCTAAATCCTAAATAAATTCCAACCCCCAAATTTAGGATTTGGGGATTATTTAGATATTAGGATTTAAGATTTGGAATTTGTTATTTATCACTTTTATATCTCACCTTATCATTTCGATTTTTTATATCACATTTTAAATTTCCAGACTGTATCTGCAACTACTGCTCCAACAACTTCTTAAACCCAGCTTCATTAATTACCCTAACCCCTAATTCTTTAGCTTTAGTAAATTTACTTCCTGGCTTCTCGCCGGCCACCACATAACTGGTTTGCCGGCTGACTGATTCAGACACGCTTCCCCCGGCAGCTCTGATGGCGGCGCGCGCCTGTTCCCGCGTCAGACTAACTAAAGTTCCGGTTAGAACCAGTGACTGACCAGTTAATTTACCTACCGGCTTGGCCGCCGCGGTAATTTTTATACCTAAATCCAGTAGTTTAGCCACCAACTTTTGGTTTTTAACATTATGAAAAAAATCATAAAAACTGCCGGCCACCACTCCACCCACGCCGTCAACCGCGGCTAGTTCAACTGGAGCGGCCTTCATCAGCTTATTTAAACTGCCAAAACGCTGTGCCAGTACTAAAGCTGTTTCAATGCCCACGTGTCTGATGCCAAGAGCATTAATAAACCGCGCCAAATCAATTTTCTTAGCAGCCGCGATGGCGGCAACTAACTTATCGGCTGACTTAGCGGCAAAACCAGGCAAGGGTTCCAAATCACCAGCTGTCAGAGTAAATAAGTCCGCCGCATCTTTAATTAACCCGCTCTCCAATAACTGGTCAATGATTCTTGGTCCCAAACCATCAATAGCCAAGGCCGAACGCGAGACAAAGTGATACATTTGCTCACGCTGTCTGGCAAAACATTGTTTATTTGGACAATACCAAGCCACTTCACCAAGTCGGCGCGTAATTTTACTACCGCAAGCCGGACAAGTCCGCGGCATTATAAAGGGCTTCTCTTGGCCGGTGCGCAAATTGGACAAAACCTTTACCACGTCGGGAATAATATCGCCGGCCTTCTGAATAATTACGGTATCGCCCGGACGCACATCCAAACGTTTGATTTCGTCTTGATTATGTAAAGTCGCCCGCGACACTGTTGTACCAGCCACTAACACCGGCTCTAAAATAGCTACCGGCGTTAAAGCCCCGGTTCGGCCAACTTGCACTACAATATCTTTAACTCGGGTGGTGGCCTGCTGGGCCGGAAACTTAAACGCCAGCATCCAGCGGTCGGCCTTACCCACGCTGCCTAAAATCCGCTGCTGAAGCATATCATTAACCACTAAGACCACACCATCAGTCTGATAAGGCAAACTCGCCCTTTTAGTCTGCCAAGTTTTTAAATATTCAGCCGCCGCTTCCAGATTATGAAGTTCTACAGAATGAGGGTTAGTCTTAAAACCAAAATTACGCAGCCGCTCATGAACCTCAGCATGAGTTTTTTGACCAATGTCAGTTAAAATTTCAAAAGCATAAAAATCCATTCGCCGCTCAGCCGCCACCCGCGCATCCAGCTGACGGATTGTGCCGGCGGCTAAATTACGTGGATTGGCAAACAAGGGCAAACCGCGCGCCGCTTGCTTAGCGTTGATCCGTTTTAACTCATTCAAGGTAATAACAACTTCACCCCGAACATCAAGTTGCGCCGGCGGCGGCCCGTCAGTTTCCAAACGCAAAGGTATGCTCTCAATGGTTTTTAAATTAGCAGTCACGTCTTCCCCCACTAAACCATCGCCACGCGTTACGCCGCGAATAAACAAGCCATTGATATAAGTTAGAACCATGGCCAGTCCGTCCATTTTCAATTCACCATAATAACCCTTGACCGGCGCGCCTAATAGTTTACGATTACGTTCTTCCCAGGCGCTTATTTCAGACAAGTCAAAAGCATCTTCAATGGAAAGTATGGCGCTGGCGTGTTTAACTTTTTTAAAATTGGGCAGCGGCTGGCCGCCCACGCGCTGCGTGGGCGAATCAGGCGTTATTAAATCGGGATAAAGCTGCTCTAACTGCCAGAGCTCGTGCTTTAAAGAATCCACTGCCGCCTCGGAAATTTCCGCCTTATCAAGCACATGATAAAGATAGCGATGATGATTTATTTCCTGGCGCAATTTTTTAATACGCCCGGCCGCCTCTGTTTTAGTCATAAGTTATAATTTAAGGACAGTTCTCCGTTAAGTTACCTTTTAAAACCGAACACTGTGAAAAAATTGTATAATCAAACAAGCCGAGTTGAGGCGCAAATTGCGGCACGGTTACGGACAAGGCTTGCTGCGTATCAAGCAACTGGCCGGTGGCGGTAATCGTCAGTCGCGCGGGTAAATTATAAACCTCGCCTTCACCTCCCGTACCACGATAAGCCGTGAGTGTTAAATTACAAATATCGGCGTAAAGCGCTTTTAAACGCAGGCGATAATTAACCAAACTTGGCTGACTGGCATTATTAATATTAATAATAACCGTCTGGCCAGGACTGCTCACAATTTGGCTGTGATTTATAAAACGACGCTGCACATCCAAAGCCGAACCCGCACCGCCCCAATTAGACCAGGAAACTTCCAGCCATTCCGAGCCTTGCCCCGGACAAGCCGACGAAGTAGCGTCCCAGCCGATTTTAATTGACTGGGCTTTCGTTTGGCTATCCAGCGACAAGGCAGGGTCAAACAAATCAAGTTGAACTGTTTGATTTTGCTTTAAAGTGGCGGCGTAGGCAGACTCTGTTTCCTGTCCATCACGCCACCAAGAACTGCGACTGGCAGCCAAAGCTACCGGATTAGCCGAAGTCACTTGCAAGGCACTACCTTTTTGACCTTCCTGACGCCACAAATATAATCCCTGTTCCAAGCCGCTTTCAGCCGCGTAATAAGCCACAATACCCCGATCAGTGGAGGTGGTTACTTTTAACTGACGCAAAACTACACTGCCGACCGTTAAGCTAGTAACTAAAATAGTGGCCAAAATCAATAAAGCTAATAATAGTACCATGCCCTGATTGTTTTTTTGTTTTAAACGCATAAGTTAACGCTGATAATTACGGCTAACAATGGTGGTTTGCAAAAAAAAGCTGACTGGCTGATCTTGAGTTGAGGCAGGTATTGATTGAGCGCTTAATATTATAGTTACGCGTGGCTGTTCGTTACGAGCCGTAGCACCAATCACAAAAGGATTAGACTCAGGCACCACGTAAAATTTAGCCATTACCAGCTTGATGTTATCCGACAATAAATTTTGCCAATTATCAACCTGACCGCGACTAACCTGAAGTTTTAAATTAGTGCCACTACCATCCTGGTCTAGCACTCGAAAACGGACTGGGCGGCCGGAAGGGTCAATTAAAGCCAAACTGACAATGCCTTGCACTTGACTCACAACCTTGAGAAGCGTCCCCTGACTACTATAATAGTTATAATCAATCGTACCCTGGTGCAATTCCCGGACTATCGTTTCTAAAGCAAAACGCATATCGCGTTGTACCGATTGAGTGGACACTAATTTACGATGAGCTCGATTGACCACGAAAAAAATATCGGTTGAGCTGACTACGACCACGGAAAAAACCGCCACTACCACAATCATCTCCATAACCGTAAACCCCCACACCAGATTTTTACACCTATGACTTTGGCATCTACCTCGCAAGTTTAGAGCGTATCTATCCCCCAGTTTACTAATGTGGCCTAATGGTGTGGGGGTAAATCCGCGCCTCAAAAATTTATGCCCATGTCTTGGACATCGGCTCGGCGAGTTTGAGTCGCGCTCATCTCCTGTCTTACCCAAACGGCTAAATAATGAGACGACCCAATCAACGCTAACTCTTAATTTAATTCTAAGGTGTGTTAGGTATGGTGGCATAACGCCAATTATATAAAAAATCTTCCAGAACTAATTCGTGAGTATTACCTCGTTCTGCCCACTCGACTTTAGCTATTACTCTTACGCCCACCTGAACTTTGTCCCCGCCACAGATAGCGTCCGAACTTGATTCCTGATTAGCCGCCTGATTCCGGCAAATCGGATAAAGCTCAAGCAGACGACGAAAGGCTGTGGTGGTGGCCGAAGTTATCGGCGTAACTACGGCCTGACGATAAATTGAATTCTGATCACGATAAATTAAGGCCGTGGCGTGATTAAAATCATTGGGGGTAAAATACATAGTCCACTGAAAACTTACCGGGTCAAGTATGGGCACGGCCGTTATGTCACCGGCGGTACTCATATAACTTAAACAATTTAAACCGCTTGAAAGTGGACAATCGTACCACGGCACGGCAGCGCCTTGCAGCCAAGCGCCGTCGCGAATGGCTCGCGCCGCCTCAATTCCCTCCCGCGCCAAATTAGCCGCCTGGAGACGGCTTTGAGTGGCCGCGCCAACCGTCAAATTGGAAACTGTCAGACCAACCACCCCAATCAAACCGCTTAAAATAATCCCGATAGCCACAATCGTTTCCAACAAACCCTGCCCTGATGGTGAATTTAACTTACTGCCTAACATAATCTTATTGTACATTAATCTGTCCCGATACTGCATTAACGCTAACAGTCGCCGTGCTACCGCTGCCGGTATGCTGCAAGACAACTTGCAGATTATTGCCTAAGGCGCCACCGTTTAAATAACCATTAATATAACGGTCCCCCAAGGGTGGGCGAAAACTTAAGCTAACTACCGGACTAACCGGCGTCAAGGTGGTGATAATCACCTTATCTGGCAGAGTGTAGGTCCAGCCGTTGACGGTTTCCGTAGCACTGTCAAAATTACCGTTGGCATTGAGGTCGGGAAATAAAACCAGTTGATTGTTTTTACTCAAATCAAAATAAATTCCATACCCGCCACTGGGCACTTGCAGCCCGCCACTTATGTTTACGGTTCGTCCGGCTAAAGCATAGCCCTGGGCTTCCTCCAACAATGAAGCGACTGTCCAACCAGCCTGACGCAAACTATCTTGTTTAGCGCCTTGATTAAAATTAGCCACCGTTAAACTGGCCAGGAGCATAAAAATTCCCATGGCTACCAAAAGGTCAACTAACGTGAAAGCTGAGGACTGATTATTGACCAACATAAAATTTATAACTTAAAAGCCCAGCCAGTTTATATACCAGCGCCACAGCGGTTCGCCCCACACCCACGCGAGCAGCGTAGCGATGGCTAAAAAAGCGCCAAAGGGCAGATGACTGCCGCGCTTAGCCCGCTTTAGGATTAACAAGACTAGCGCCACTATGGCCCCTAGCCAATAACTAAAGAGCAGCGCCACGATAGTTAAACGCCAGCCCAAAGCGGCGCCAATTAATAAACCAAATCTAATATCACCAGCTCCGACCCATTTACCTTTAGAAACTAAATACTGCAGGACAAATAAGCCGCCACCCAAAACCATACCGCCTAACAATTCACCGAGCGAGTGCCCGTACCATAAATTTAATATAAGCAAAACCGCTGTACCGCTCAAAGTCAAACTATCCGGCAAAACCATGTATTTAAAATCAAACACAAACAAAGCCAGCAAATAACTGACCAAAACGAGGTAAATTAACCACCCTAGCCAGTCGCCAGGTGGTATAAAAAACACGCTCACTCCAAAAAACAAGGCGGCGGCGGCTTCCACTACCGGATACTGCCAAGAAATGGGCCTTTGGCACCAAGCGCACCGGCCGCGCAAATACAAAAAAGATAACACCGGGATATTGTAGTACCAGCTAAGTTGATGCCGACAGTTGCGGCACTGAGAACGGCCGGTCAATTTCTCGCCCGCGGCCAAACGCACGACTACGACATTAATAAAGCTACCGACAGCTAAACCCACTATAATCAAAAAAAACATGGCCATACTGTAAGAATATCATTGACAGACCACTTTTCCAAGCAGACCCCCGAAACTATCAAAAATTTAGACTTATTTATATAGCCTTCACGCTTCCTACGCCCATACTGATATTCTTGCCGATGGCGACCGTCCTCCGTCCCGCCGCCGGCGGGACGGCGGAGGATGGAGAATCAGCCGAAACACGCCTTTTCACTCTTTTAACTTTAAAAGATAAACGCTTCGGCTTTATTCATATTTATTAATGGTTTTACGTCCGTATTTTTCACTAGACAGCGAAGGGTGATAAACTACCGGCGCAAAAATACGGCGGTGAGCCACTAAGGCTTCATAATCCTCTGAAAACGGTTCATTATCGTATTTAATTGCCTCAAGCAGCGCGCCTTGGGCCGCCCGCGCCCGGCCGCGCACTAACAACGCGGCCGCCTGGAAATAATTAAGCTGGGCAATATAATCCTGGCCGCTGTATAAATAAAGACGGGTTTTATTCCATAATTCCGGACTTAACAACTTTGGCCAGGTAAAATATAGCGCCGCTTCAGCTTCAGAACCAAAAATGCGATAAGCTAAACCATCCGGCTTACCTACCAAACCCAAACTGCCGGGCAAAGGCAAAGAGGTACTATAAAGCGGACGATGATATTTTTCCGCCAATTGCCAATAAACCTTAAACCAATCATCCATTATCTCATTATCCGGCTTAGCTGGCGGCCTACTTACCAAACGATTTTTAATTTCAGCTGGTAATAAAAAAATGGTACCAGCGTCAACCAATAACACGTCCGGACGAAGCTTGGCCACCGCCCGTTCATACAACAAAGTAAATAATAAACTATCGCCGGCGTAACCACTCGTATTAACAAATAAAATCGCTTGCGGCGGCAAATTATTAAGCAGACTGGCCGCGTATTTGTCCGGAAAAATATCAGCCTGATAATTAACGGTTTGCCAATTATTAAACCAAACTGACCAAGGCAAAATTAATAAACCAATCACCAGACCGCTGATATAAGTTAATTTAGTATTATCACCTAAACGTTCTCTAAGATAACGCCAGACTTCACTGGCCGCCAGTCCAAAAATAACCGTCACGGCCACTAATAAGCCGCTCCAATAAACGCTGTAGGTAAATTCCAAGCCTAAACCCCAGCCATAACTTCTCAAAATTACCACCGGCAGTGATTGTAATACCGCCACCGCCAAAAAAATAATAACCAGTGCCCGCTGTCGGAGCCACAGCAACACCAAACCTAAAAAAATAATAGCCATAACCGGCCAGCCCAAACCATTAACCAAATCGCTTACCAAGGACGTTATAAAACCAAACTTACCAGCCCCGCCTTCAATTAGCCCCAAATCATGATAATTAGTGCGCCCAACATGCTGCCAAAAATTTGTCCAAGTAGAGGGGTTGCCCCAATTAACTAACGGTTGCGAAGCCGCCGCCACTGGCAAATAAATATACACCGTAAGTCCCAGCAACCATATTCCTAAACTTTTACCGTAGTCTAACTTTTTAAAAATCAGACGTTGTTTATAAATAATCCCCAGCCAGACTGGAACTAAAAATAGCGCCAGCAAATGATTGCCGATTGACAAACCCAAAACCAAACAGCTCCAATAAAACCAAGTCAATTTCTGGGTGCGATAAAAGCGGATAACCAGCCACAAACAAAGGGCTAGTAAAAAAGCGTGCAAACCGTAAACTTCAGCCACTAAACCCTGCGACCAGACGGCGGGATAGCCGACAAACAGCCAGGCAGCCGCGACGGCCCATAAACGGCTACCACCCTGCTCCACTACCAGAAGATAAATTAACCAAGCCGCGGCGGCGGTGGCCACCACTGACAATAAATTAATTGACCAAGCATTACCGCCCAACACTAAGGACCATAAGTTCCCGAGCAAAGTATAAGTGGGATAACCAGAAGGATGAGGCACGCCCCAAGTCAGAGCGGCGGCGGACAATTCGCCGGCATCCTCTAGACCGACGCCGGGCGACATCGCCAAGTATAAAAAAATTACCGGCACCAACCAAGCGGATATTGAAGCTGCCCAATCGGTCACTTTAAAACTTTTTCTAAACATACCTAAGTAGTTTATCAATAAGCTCCCCAGTAAGCAAAACAACCCAGTTCCTCGCAAGGAGCTGAGTTGTTTTAGTTAACTTACAAAACTATTGAATACCGCTCGGGCTGGCCGTGCGTGTACCAGAGGATAAACCGCCGGTGTTGCCTTCCAGCACGAAAGTAATG
>JACRFM010000068.1 GCA_016234305.1 Candidatus Kerfeldbacteria bacterium | reverse complement strand
TTTTGCGGAGACCCAGAGCGATGAGAGAAGCGGGCAAGCCAGCCGAAATTAAAGTTTTTACATTTTGAATTTGTCCGTCTTTCTCGTAGGCAGCGGTTACATCTTTAAAGTATTCTTCTCCCCTTGCGCCTTCCGATGGATCGGCGTTAATCACTAACTTATTTCGCGTGCCAGCCAATCTACATATATATTCGTAGAAATGAAAAAATGCACCGATTTCTGCTTTTGCTTCCTCGGTTAAATCAGTATTCTCTAAAGCCGAACGCAACGACTCAAAATCAGGACCTACCTCAACAATAATTGCCTCTGCTTTTTCAATGGCCGCCTCTAACTCTTGATGATGTAATTCTATAGTTTCAGGTACATGAGCAACACCGTATAATTCAAAATTTTTACCATGTAGCTGGAAATTTTCTTTGTGAAAAAACTCTTTCGCCAATTCTAATCTTCTTTGCCGTTCCGGGTCTGGTTGGGTTATGCTCTCAAATTGTGGTAGTTCTTGTGGCATATTTAGTTCAAATCTCACTTTAAAACTTTAATAGTCCATCAACATAAACATCAAGCGCCTCTGCGAGTTTTTCTAAAACTGCCAATGTAACATTTACCTTCCCGCCATCAATGGTGCCGGAGAGAGGACCCCTGCCTGCCGGCAGGCAGGCGAACCTCCACGGGGTTGCCCCCACTAGGTCCTAAACCCTGCGCTTGCCCGCCCAAATTTGCCCCCGAGAGGATTTGAACCTCTAATCCCTTGCGGGAACATGGTCCTAAACCATGCGCGTATGCCAGTTCCGCCACGGGGGCAAATTAAGGCGGGTGAATATGCCAATTTCACCACTCCGGCAAAATTACTACAAGGTAAATGTACCAGCTTACCCTTACGACAAATTAATGATATAAGTTTTAATGAATTTTGCCACCGCTTGAACGGTTTCTGTCTTAAGTTTGGGATTGCTTGAAGCCACCCATTTGGCAAAATTATACAACTCCTGATTATCCACCCTAAGCCATTTTTTGTTTTTATACAAGAAATAAAACAAAGTGGTCATGGCAATACGCTTATTGCCATTGGCAAACGGATGATTCTTGACCATTAGGTAAAATAATATCGCCGCCTTATCAAGCAAGCCTTTATACAACACCTTTTTGTTAAAAGTTTGAAACGGTGTCAATAAACAACTTTCCAAAACATTCGGGTAACGCGAAGAAAAATCAGGGATTGGTTCGTCCCACGTCATCAACTCCCTAGCCAAACGATGGGCTGTATATTCAACTTCCAACAAGGACAAAAGTTTCATTCCTGTCCCAATAACTTAAGCGTTTCGCCGTATTCTTGCACGGTTTTTTTAACTGCCGCCTCAATAAGTTTTTTGTTATTTGCCCCCAAACTACGGCCTACCAGAACACCCAATTCGTCTTTATCAATCACATAATTACGGCCGACTTTTTGCGCCTTAAGCTGGCCGTTTTTAATTTTTCTGAAAACAGCAATTCGACTTATATTTAGCATCTTAGCCGCTTCGGTGGTAGAAATGTAATTATTAGCCATATTTACAATGATTATTATATATACAAGTTAACATATGTTAACTAGACTGTCAATAGTTAACATAGCATTACTATAATTGCCTTTTTGCAAAATAAGCCTTAAAATCAAACTATACTAAACATTTAAGTAGTTCACCTATGGAGGGAAAAATGAACTACCAATTCATTAAACTGGCGCTCGCATTATTTTTTAGTGCGGGATTTTTATTTATACCAAATAAGGCGCTCACCTCGCCCGACCATGTAGTTATCAACGAGATCCAAATAACGGGCGGAACAGGCCATACCACTGATGATTTTGTTGAATTATTTAACCCCAACAATACCCCATTCAATCTCAAGGGACACCGGCTGGTAAAACGCACGGCTACCGGCACCACTGACACCTCAATTAAATCGTGGACTGGCGACACGCTGGTACCGGCTTATGGTTTTTATTTATGGGCCAACTCCGGTTACTCCGCTATCAGTACCACGCCTGACGCTACGACCAGTGAAAGTTTGGCGGATAACAACGGCATAGCTTTGCGTCAGGGCGCGACTGATACCGGCACTATCATTGATAGTCTAGCCTGGGGTACAGCCACTAACACTTTTGTGGAAGGTGCGGCTTACCCGGATAACCCAGCCGCTAGTCAATCTCTGGAACGCAAACGCCCGGAAACCGGCTCGCGGCAAGACACTACTAACAATAGTCAGGATTTTTCTTTACAAACATCTCCTTCTCCGCAAAACACTCAAAGCGCTGTAGAAAATATAACAGTTGCCACTCCAGGAACTACTATTTATATCCCACTTCCCCTGGCTCCGGCTACGCCGGAGCCAGGGGAAGTGGTCATTAACGAATTGGTGAATGATCCGTCTGATGGTGAAGAGGAATGGGTAGAACTTTATAACCGCACTAACCATATTATTAACCTCTCGGACTGGACCTTGGCAGACGGCAGCAAATCTATTACCGCCTTAGACGGCAGTTTGGGTACTGACAGCACCGGCCGGTATCTAGTAATAAAATCACTTAAGGGGAACCTTAATAACGACGGCGATTCGGTAGTTTTAAAATATAGCGAAACTATTATTGACCAAGTTACTTATGGTAAATGGGATGATGGCAGCATTTCAAACAACGGGCCAGTGGCGCCCCGGGGCGCCAGCCTCGGGCGCTCGCCCGACGGCGCTGACAGCAACCGTGACGAGGTTGACTTCTTTATACTTGAGCCAACGCCTGGTACGGCCAACCAACTGCCTGCCGACACGGCAAAATTAAAATCAAATTCTGACCCCCGCATATCAATCGCTTTTAATGAACTTTATCCCAACCCGCCCTTGGGCGATGAAATAGAAGAATATATCGAGCTTATCAACCTGGGTAGTAGCGCCGTTGATCTCAAGGGGTGGGTGCTGGCTGATGAGGATACTAGCTACACTATCAACTCTAATGATTGGCTGGCCACTGTAATTGAACCGGGGAAAATATGGCTGCTGCCACGACCGAAAACTAAAATCGCCCTTGATAACGAGGGCACTGAACATCTCAAACTCTCTTCCGTTGATGGCAAGATAAAAATTACTCTGACCTACGAAGGCCCAGCTAAGCCTGGGGTAACCTACAGCCGAAACGACAAGAGCGAATGGCAATGGTCAACCACACCCACACCCGGCACAACCAACACTATTACGATCATAAATCAACCGCCTCAGCCAGTATTATATGCGCCCCCAGCAGGACAAGCGGGTGAATTAATCATGTTTGACGCCTCCGATAGTATAGACCCGGAAGGCGAGACACTTAGTTTTTCCTGGTCTTTTGGCGATGGCGGCACAAGTGAGACTCCTACCCCCTCACACATTTATACTGCTCTTAGGCGTTATACTGTCCGTCTGGTGGTGCGAGATGCTGTAGGTAATTAAAGCATTAAAATTCAAGCTATAACCATTAATGAACCTACAATAGTAAAGGTGGCAGGTGAAACTTCAACGGCGACCGGTCTGGTTTTGACCGAATTTATACCCAACCCCCGAGGCAGTGATGATAACGAATGGTTGGAATTATATAACTCTACAGCCAGCGCCATTTCCACCAGCGGCTGGAAACTAATCATAAACAACCGCACCATTTCTTTGCCCTTAAAAGAAATACCGGCCGAAGATTATCTTGTGCTGGCCAAAGCAGAGGGAAAATTCACACTCCTGAATCAGGGCGGCAGTTTAACCCTAGAGGCGCCTAGTGGCCGGAGAGAGACATTAATCGAATATGGCCAAGCTCAAGAGGGAGCAAGCTTTGCCTTAGCTGATGATGGTTGGCACTGGACCAACACACCTACGCCGGGAAATGAAAACATAATATTAGAAAATGGTACTAATGATGACTATCAATCAGTGGTTATTAGCGAACTCAAAACACTCGACAGCGGCAGTAGGATAAAAACAGAAGGAATGGTATCAGCCGCGCCAGGGCTTATGGGCGAAAAACTTATATTTCTCTCAGGTTCCGGCATCCAAGTGCTACTGAACAATTCACTTTGGCCCCGAATAGAACCTGGTGACCGTTTATACGTGAGCGGCACACTCTCCCGTAACTCCATTGGCTCAAAACTTGTAATGCGTAAAAACGATACCCTGAAGATAATCGGCCATGGGACACCACCGCCGCCGGTTACCACAAACTTGACGGAAGTGTCAGAAGAACACGAAGCTGAACTAATAACTGTAACTGGGCGTGTTAGCCAAAGTTCCAACACATATTTTACTTTAAGCGACGGTACTGAAAGCCTACGTGTTCTCCTACGCAAGCAACCTGAGATCAAATGGCCCCAGGTGACTGTCGGTATGGAAGCCACCGTGACTGGTTTTGTAACCTTAAACAAAAGCGGTCCGCGGCTGGCGGCCCGTTTGCCCGATGACATTTTGCTAAAATCAGGCGCGGCTTCAGCCCCTGAAACAATTGACCTCAGCCAAGCGGAACCAACCAACTGGCCGGGGTATCTACTGCTTACTTTATTGGCCCTTATCCTTGGCGGAGCCTACTTGTGGGAACACTACCATCTGCCCGCGCCGGTTGAATTAATCAAAAAATACCTCCGGAAGTAGAGGTATTTTATGGTGCGTTTGTTTGACGAAATCCGAACCTATTTTGAGCGGAACTAACTCGCTCCGCCCCGCCGCCGCTCGCTAACGCTCGCCAGCCAGCAAAAAAGTTTTCTTCACATTTTTGATTTTGCGCGCAACCATTTTTTTTCTAAAAGGAAAAGAAAACTTTTTTGCTGGCTTCTGCTCCTAACAGAGCAGGCAGCGGGGCTTCGCTTCGGCTCGGACGGCTCGGCATTCCTCCCCCCAACCCCCTCCTGCCGAGCCGTCCTCGCTCAAAAAAATTCTGGGCGATTTGCTACTTTAAAGATTCAACGAAGCTATTAGTGAATGCTTGCCGCGCGTCCACGGGTTTGGTGAGTAATCCACCATCTTTCACCCATTGGGCAAAACTTAACCATTTATTTTCTTCTTGCCACCCAAACTTACCATTATCCGCAAACCAAGGTGGAGCCTCGAGTAAAATTTCTTTATTACCCACGCTTGTGTCAAATTCTGGATTGGCATTTTTCATAAGCTGAATTGCATTGCTCGGTTTTTTAGCGGTTTCTTTATATCCTCTTGAAACCGCTCGGAGAAACCGCTCCACAACATCGGGGTTATTCTTGATCATATCTTCATTGGTTACAATAACTAAATCGTAGTA
>JACRFM010000065.1 GCA_016234305.1 Candidatus Kerfeldbacteria bacterium | reverse complement strand
TCAGGCGGACTGCTCTACCGATTGAGCTACGGACCCGTGAATGAACCACTTTATGTTAAGTATTGTTTAATAATCTGCAACCAATCCGCCTCAGGCGGACTGCTCTACCGATTGAGCTACGGACCCGTGACAATTCATAGTTATTAGTCGTCAGTTGATAGTTGAACTAAAGACTAATGGCTCTGAATCAGGAACTGATTATTTGCCCCCAGACGGATTCGAACCGCCATTCCTAGTTCCGAAGACTAGTGCTCTATCCATTGAGCTATGGGGGCTTAAGTAATGGCGAGCAGACATTTCACTTGTGAGGGCACGGGCACGCGAGGACAAAAATTACTTTTAGGACTTACGCGTTTGAAATAGTTATCAGCCTTTTATGTCCTTCCCCCCGCTGGCCAGCGGGGGGAAGACAGAATTTCCTTAATCTTTAAGTCTGAATTTCGGCTCGCCGATCGGAGCGACACCAAGTGCGTAAGTCCTAACTTTGTTAAACTAGGTTCTGGGTAAAGCACAAACACATTAACACAAGACTAGAGGATGTTCAAGGTTTTTATCCAGGAATGGGTTGATAATAATTTAACGCAGTACATCAAGCGAGGTGACATGAGCTTCAGCCGTAGCTTGGCTGATTTGTCCTGAGCGCCATAATTCGCGAATATGGTGGTCCATGGTTATCATACCTTGTTCGGCGCTGGTTTGAATGACTGATTTAATTTGGGTGACTTTATTTTCGCGAATTAAGTTGGCCACTGCCGGATTGTTGAGTAAGATTTCCCGGGCCGAGGTTCTTCCGCCACCCACTTTGGGCAGTAGTCGTTGCGAGATTACTCCTCTTAAGGACGATGATAATTGCATTCGGATTTGATTTTGCTGGTGAGGCGGGAAAGTGTCAACAATGCGGTCCAGCGTTTCGGCGGCATTGTTAGTGTGAAGAGTGGCCAGCACCAAATGGCCGGTTTCCGCCAAAGTTATGGTGGCGGCGATAGTTTCAATATCGCGCATTTCACCAACCATGATTACGTTGGGGTCTTGCCGCAAGACGTGTTTTAAACCATCGGCGAACGACAACATATCAGTGCCCAGCTGGCGCTGAATAATAATACTTTGCTTAGGTGTGAACACAAATTCAATCGGATCTTCCAGGGTAATGATATTTAAGGAGCGCTCATTATTGATTTGTTCAATAATGGCCGCCAGGGTGGTTGACTTGCCGCAGCCGGTCGGGCCGGTTACGAGTATCAGGCCATAGTCCAGCCGGATTAAGTCGTAAACTATCGGCGGCATGCTGACTTCGGCCATAGTGGGAATTTTGGTGGGGATTACCCGGCCGACCAGGCCGGGATTGTCTTTTTCAAAGTGCAAGTTAAGGCGGAAACGAGTGCCGTCTTTAAGCTCGTAAGAAGTATCAAGCTCCCGTTCGGCTAGGAATTTTTCTTTAAGTTTAGGCGGTAGAATTGGTTCCAGCAGTTCGCTTAATTTTTTATTAGTCAAAGCCGGATAATTAAGGTCTTTAAGTATGCCATCCAGCCTGACCACCGGCGCTTTGCCGACTACCAAGTGCAGGTCAGAGGCGTTTAAACTGGCAGCTTCACTAAGCAGAGTTTCAATAGTCATAGGTTTGTTTATTGATTAGTCACTAAAACGGAATTGATAAACTAATTATAGCCAAAAAGTAGGAGTTTAGGCTATGCCTCAGTAAAGTTCCTGAATTCCTTGTTTAATAAATTCCACTGGCGGCGCCAGATAAGTCTGTTTTTTGTACCAGTAGGGCCGCCCGTCGCCTAAGCCCCGTTTTCCGGTGCGGCGGCCCTGGCGGTCAATATCAACGCCATGGATGTGAATAGTCGGTGAAGCAAAGAAGTTATAGAGACGCGCTTGTTCCAAGGTTTCCAGCTTTATTAATTTGGGTTCGTCGTCGATTTTTAATTCCCGGAGCGCTTGTTGTAGATTAATCAAAGCCTCATGCCAGTTGGGGCAGTCGGCCGTATACAGAAGTTCTATGCCTTCATTGGGCAGCGTAGGGTTCATCAGTTGTTTGGTCATAACTTACATAAGTTTACCAAAAATTTGTTAGGGCGGCGATAGTTTGAAATAATTTTTGGAAGGCAAGCGTAGTAATGGTTAGGTCGATAAGATTTAATAATTAACTATCTTTATAATAACTATGAAAAAAATGAATAAATTGGCTGGTTTAACCTTAGGGTTGGCAGTTCTGTTCACCACGGTACCGGTTTTGGCCGCGACCACTGATAAATCTGATACTGCCACATCACCAGTTAAACAAGAGCAAAAAGTAAAGTATAACTGGGTTGCGCTTAAGACCGCCAAAGATAAAATGGTACAGGCTGTTAAAGCTGCCGGTGATACTTATAAAGTCGCTTTGAAAGCGGCCGGGACTCAGCTAAAGACCGATCTAGCTAAGGCCAAGGCTGATAAGTCAAAGGACGAGGCTAAAACTGCCCGGACTACTTATCAAGCGGCGGTTAAAGCTGCTCGCACTGCCAAGCAGGCGGCCACTAAGGCGGCTCGTGACCAGTATCAAGCTGACCGCGCGGCTGCAGTTGTAAAGTAAACAATTTAATAAAGCTGATTTATCAGCTTACAACTAACCAGTTTTTCACCCCGACCCGCCGATTGGCGGAACATCGGGGTGAAATTTTTATACTTAGATTTATTTCTTAAGCAAAATTCACCGCTAGCTTATACAACCACGATAGCTTAATGGTCGGGTGGATTTAATTAACCCAAACTATGCCTAAGTTTGGCTGATTCAGTAATATAGCTGGTTAAATTTTGACGCTTGCGCCAGGCTAGTAGCATTTCGTAGGACAATTGGTTATGGGCTAAGTCAGGTTTATGACGCGGCCCCAGGTTAAGGTTAAAGTATTTTTCCACCAGCGTCACATCATCCCAAATGTCCTGCCAGACGCGACTCGACTTAGCCAAAGTAAACAAATTACCTTTATTAAGATATTGTCCGGCCAGCTCCAGGTCCTGGCGGATATTAAGATAGTACTTTTCCACTTTTATATTTTTTGAGACCAGTAATTTAAGACCGCGTCCGCTGCCAATGAATTCCGGCGGTATACCCAAAGAGTAGAGTACGGCTGTAAAGGGAATGGCCCGCGGTAAACGTTTACGTCCCAGTTCCCGGGAGTAGCCCAGGAGCCCGATATGCAGTTTGCGTTCGCGCCGCGCCGGCACGAATTTGGCCAGTTCGTTGATAGTGTCGGCAAGGCGGGCGACTGAGCGGCGATAAATCGGCGCTAATTTCTGGCAAATAAGAGTAATCTCCCGGGCCGCTGCCGGGCTGTATGGGTGAGCCTTGGTTTGTGGCAATCTCTGGTTTAATTTTCGGATGGCCTGTTTAACAGTTGGCAAGGGGAAATCATAACGGAAAGCCGATTGAATATAAACTGTGCGAATACCGCCGTATTCGTGAAAAAAGTTGTCTAGGGATTGCGGTGATAAACCTCCCCGGAAAGGCAGCAAACCTACACCAATGGCCGGATAAATTTTTATATTATGTTCGCGGCCAAAACGATAATATTCAGATAAAGCTAATTTGCCGGCCACTACCGCCGGTATCAGGCCAGCTGCCAAAGCCGGATCGCTGCGGGCAATATGCGGTCTTAAGTAGGACGGTTTAGAGTGGTAGGTTTTTTGGTGGAGTTTAAGGTAACGCGTTAACAGCTGATGAGAGCTGGTGAGCGTATCAATTCCCTCCAGCAAGGGCAGAACATTAAGATAATTTAAAGCTCCCGGTTCGTGAAATAATTTATTGGTGAAGTTGGCCAGCCGGCTGAACATTTTTTGGACAGTAATAATGTTTTCCGCTTTTTCAGTTAAGGGCAAAATAACTTCAAACAAGGGCGGAGTATGCAAATTAAGGTCACGGGCAAATCTGGCCGCTGTCAGTATGCCCATAAACGCCCGCGCCAAGCTGTAGCCGCGTTCGTGCCAGGTGTTAGGTATGCGA
This sequence comes from Candidatus Kerfeldbacteria bacterium, assembly GCA_016234305.1. Taxonomy (GTDB): domain Bacteria; phylum Patescibacteriota; class Patescibacteriia; order Veblenbacterales; family UBA10138; genus JACRFM01. The sequence goes on along the minus strand of JACRFM010000065.1, from coordinate 14,961 downwards.
AAAGTCAAAAAACGGTTACGCCCCAGTTGTTCTTTTTTAAAATAGGCGTAGTGGTTATGAAATAATTTATCAATTATGCCCTCGTCCACGTGCTTGCCTTCCCAGTCCCACATAAATTCCTGGCAATCAAGGTCGTGCCAGGCCGAAAAGCATTCAGCCACTTCTTCTTGAGTGGAAATAAAACCGTCGCCGTCTTTTTCCCAATAAGGCGCGCCGGCGTTGTCAGGGTGTTGAGTGGCCATGGTAGCCGGTATGTGGCGTTTCATATCCAGTTACCACAACTTCACCCGTTGCCCCGCAAACAAGTAAAGCGAAAGTTTGTCTAAGTGATTTGGTAGCATAGTGATAGTAGCCCAATTATTTATGGAGAGTATTGAATTGTTTGGCTTGCCCCGCCTAGGCGTGGCAGATTGGTGGTACTGGGCATGGTGGGTAGATAAATATTTTTATGAAGATTGTCGCCTGGTTTGATACTCAGCCAGTCCTTTTTTCAGTAAAATCATGGCGCGGGTAAGTTTTTTAGTGTCCAGCACGTAAGCAATCCGAATTTCATTGCGCCCCAGCCCCTCTGTTATGTAAAAATCTTCCGCTGGCGTGACCAGAATGGTTTGTTTTTTGTCCTGAAAACTCGTCAGCAGGAAGGTTATGAAATCTTCCGTATTTTTTACAGGTAATTTGGCTATTAAATAAAAAGCGCCTTGCGGCTGGTAGCAAGTTACCCCGGGTATTTGGCGCAGGCCTTTTATAACCGCGCCGCGGCGTTTTTTGTATTCGCGAGTAATGGTACGGGTAAAAGCGCGCGGGTTATTGAGCAAAGGAATAAGTCCGTATTGTTCCAAGGTCGGCGCTGATAAGCGCACCATCGCCAGTTTAAGGGCCGCCGCCATAATAGCCGGGTTATAACTGACCAAACAGCCAATCCGCGCGCCCGGACAGGAGAATCTTTTGGAGGCGCTGTCCACCAGTATCATTTGTTGTCTGGCTCTGGTTATCTGCAGCAATGAGCCTGGTCGCCCTTTAAAAATTATTTCCCGATAAGTTTCATCAGTGATAATAAAGAGGTGGTGTTTTACGGCTAAATTAATAAGCCTGGTAATTTCCCGGCTGGTTAGAATTGTGCCGGTGGGATTATTGGGATTTACCACCACTATGGCCTTGGTTCGGCTGGTTATTTTTTTAGCAATCGTTTGTTCATTGGGTAGAGCAAAGCCGCTGTCCACCCGCAGTGTGATTGGTACCAGTTTGATATTGCAGACGGCCGCGAAGCCTTTATAGCTGGAATAAAGCGGTTCAAAGACAATAATTTCATCACCCGGGTCAGTAGTTACCAACAGAGAAAACAGCATCGCTTCGGCGCAACCAACAGTGGGTATAATATTTTCCGGTTTTAATTTAAGCCCGAAGTGGGTGTAGTATTTTTGCCAAGCGCGGGTGTGTTCAGCAATGCCGGGCGAGGGGGCATAACCTAAATTTTGGGGCGGAAATTTTTTTAAAGCTTGCCAAAATTTGGGTGATGGTTCTATGTCTGGGTCGCCCACGTTTATTTTGAGCACTTCAATCCCCTTAGCTTCGGCTTTAAGCACCAGCGGCAGGAATTTTCTGATAGGTGAATGGATTACCTGGCTAACACGCTGGGAAATTCTTAGTTTGTTCATAGATGATGAAGAATAGAGTATTAATTAGTATAGCGTATTTTAGGTGGATTAATAATTATTGATAGCTAGTCGTTCTTAAGGCCATAGCGTAGTTGATTGCCGATTTAGTTAGGTTGGGTTTGAATTCAATTTAATTAGTCGGCGTTTAATGAACTTTTCTGTATATCTCACAGTTTCCTCTTTGGCTTCAGCCGGGCCTTGGGCTACCCAGAGAGCGAAATTATGAAGTTCGGTTTTATCAGCCTTTAGCCATTTGCCATTTAGATACAAAAAAACCAGCAGGGCTGTCACTGCTATTCGCTTGTTGCCGTTTTGAAAAGGGTGGTTTTTATTTAACAAATAAAATAGCATGGCGGCTTTGCTGATTAGGCCATGGTAAAGATATTTTTTATCAAACTTTTGCCAGGGAACGGTCAGGCAACTTTCCAAAATATGGGGATACCTGGTTTCAAAAGGCGGAATCGGTTCATCCCAACTCATGGTTTTAGCGGCTAGGGTGTGAGCGGTATATTTAATCATTTCCACTGAAATATTCTTAATCATAGACTATTCCTTCCCCAGCTTTTTTAGAACCTCGCCATATTGTTTAATGACTTCAACTACGCCGCTGTCAATTTCTTTTTTTACTTCATCAGTCAATTTAGTAGTTAAAAAATCTTTAATATCTTCTTTTTTAATAATATAATTACGCCCCACTTTTTCACCTTTGATTTGTCGGCTTCTGATTTTTTTAAAAACCGTAACCCGGCTCGTTCCTAAGAGGTCGGCTAGTTCTTTAACAGAGTAGTATTGTTTTTGAATTTCTGTCATAGATTGTGTTAACTATATATTAGTATATTAACATATGTTAATATATGAGTCAATAGTTAACAAAATACTTTAATTAAAACAAAGAATCCCTCGTTTGAGCGAGAGACTTCCTGATGGGGTGGCTGAATGAGGAGATGTGGAAAACTTAAGTATCTTTCAGCATGTCACCCCCGATGAACGTTTGATTTTATTGTCAGTGATTTCGCTTGGCATGTGAACTAAGATTTTTATTTCAGCAAATCATCAAGCTCGCAAGAAAGCAGAGTTGATTTATTGAGTACTATTTGCTCTTTCTGGTTTAAATTGTTGGCCGTCATTCTAATAACCTTGGTGACAATACTGTCCCCGAACATCACCCGGTTAGTCTTTTTAAAATAGGCTTCAATCTTGTCGTAAAAAAGTGTCACATACTGCTTAAGTTTATCATCTAGCCGGACTTTTACATCATCTGAAACAAGATCAATTACCCCGTCATTGATTTTTATTGGCAGGTTACCATCTCCAAACATAATCCAGTAGTCGCTAATAGTACAGACAATCCTGACCAATCCACCATCTTCCGTTTTGTACAGATACACAAAGGAAAAATTGTCTGAATGAAAATCCTGATGTGCTTCAATACTCTCAAGCTCTTTTACCGTGCGAATTTCGTAATCGTCAAGGAGTCGTAAATAGCTCTCTCGCCAATTCTTGAGCCAGCTTTCAATAAAAGTTCGATTCACAAACAGGGGCGAGAGGTCCTGCTTAAGATTTTCATCGTTTACTTTATTCATTCGAAGCGTAAGTTTATCAAAAAGCCCGCGCGGGTCTTTTGCGTCAATTTCTTTAGCTATCAGGTAATCGAAATCTGGTACCACTTTCATATTCATGTACCAGAGGAGATCGTAAATATCGCGTCCTTTTTCTTCATAGGTTGCCCCTCCCATGCCACGAGTCCCCCGTAGGAAGACAGCGGCAAGCTTACTCGCCATAAGCGTGGACATATTGTACGTGACGATGACAAAAGATAGCTGGTCGTGGTTTATGGGTCTGCGTTCCGTGACGGTCTTTGGGGATGTAAAATGATTTAGATCGATTTTCACGTGTACCTGTTTTGAGGGGTGCCCGGAGCTCAGTTCCTCACTGACGTGAAATTTTAAAAGCAACCCCCTGCCGGTAGTTATCTTTATTGTGAGAAAGTCAGCCCCTGCTGCGTAAGTATTTGTAAAGTAATTTTCGATTTCTTTTTTTAGTTCTTCCAAGAGTTTCTCTGTTACCGCATGAGAAACTTCGAAATCAAGGTCAACCGACATACGATCAAGTCCGTGGATAATACGGAGAGCGGAACCGCCATACATAATCCATGTACTGTATTCCGGATGGTGATAAATGAAATTGAGAACATAAAACTGCAGCTCTTCTTTGAGGGCATTCCGACGCGTTTCGGCATCAAGCCCGCCGAAGGCAGCGAGATCATCAAGTCTTCTTTTTAGAATTGATAAAATCAGTTCACTCATGAGAGTATTTATTAATTATTGCATAAAATTTTGACTGTTCTTCTTTGTCTATCTCGTCAATGTCTATCCGTAACTCCTCGACCAATGCTGTAACTTTTTTCACCGGAAGACTACGGAGCTGGCGGGTCTTGAAATACAGCAAATCAAACAGTGCTTTTGCGGGAGAGGCTATGAAGAAATCAAACTTTCCCTTGCTCAGAGAGAAATCCAAGAAGAGTTCTTTGTTAATCGACTGATATGTAAAGTTGCCGACTTTTGTCTGGTAGTCTCTCGTAACCTTAGGCGTGACTGAAGTGACAGAATGTATTGATTCTGTGGTGAGATTGTAATACTGGAGAGCTGTCCACGAGCTGACGTACGACGGTGTACGAATTATGTTGGCAAGATAGAATGAATAAGAAATATCATCTTTATTTTTTCCGGAGAATTCTGCAGACACATATAATCCATTTTTGAGTCGGTAAATTTCTTTGTACTTCAAAAATCGGCTGATGTAAGTGTCAACCGTTGCATCTTTAAGTCCCAGCTGCTTACCGAGCTGATAAACAGTATTTTTATCAAAGTGGGGCAAGGATTTCAGCTGTTCTAAAAGGTTTTTCTTGCTTTTCATAAATATGACAGTAGTGTATCATATATGAAATGAATTTGTCAATAAGTTCAAAATTAGTGAATATAAAACACAAAATGGGTCTTGCTTATTAAAAATGGATTTATGAACAATCGTATATGTGGGTAGACAAAAAAATTGTTTAAGTGAGTGGCAAACTCCATTTGACGCCTTAACTAAAATAAAAAATCTCTCGTTTGAGCGAGAGATTTCCTGATGGGGCGACTAGAGGGAATCGGACCCTCGTAACCGGTGCCACAGACCGGTGTTCTACCATTGAACTATAGCCGCCATAAATTGGCCACCTGAGGATAACACAGCTTTAACCGGTTTTCAAGGGCCGGTGTAGTGTTTTTCATAATAAAACCCTTGCCCCGATTAACACCAGCGCAAGGGTTAAATGGGGCGTAGAATTTACGGAGTCAGGCTGGCGCCGCTAATTTGAATGGAGCTGTATTGCGATTTATCAATCACCGAAATCCAGGTTTTGCCCGGCGCTAGAATTAAATCATTGCCGTCATTATCTTGGAATTTGAAAAAGCTGTCAGCGTCAGTCTTGGTCCATTTGCCTTCATACATTTGGCCGCCAGCGAAAAGCATTAATTTGCCGCTACCCGTGGTTTTCATATCCACTCTCTTTAGAGCATCATTGGGAATGGGAGTAATGTCGGTGAAAAGAATAATTACGTTTTTAATAGCCGGCGGTGTGTTGGTAGAGCTGTCAAATTGGGTAGTGCCGCCGGTGGCGCGAGCATAGGTATTACTGTTTGATTTGTAATTGTAGACCACTTGATACTCCGAAGGTTGGTAAGGAATAGTAATGTTTTGAGCCGGTTTACCGGCTGGCAGTGTGTCTTTAAAAGTTAGTTTAGGCAGAACCGAAGTTAAGTTCCACTTTTGGTTGGCAACATAATCCCAAAAACGGGCGGCGGTAGTGAATAAATTATGCGGCGGAGTTTTGCTATCGTCGCGCTGGTAAGCCGCGGCGTTAAAAAATTCATTAACGTCTTGAATATCGCCATAGCCCTTTTGCAGTTGTTTAAGGGCCTTTTCGCTGCCGCCGGAATGGCTGTAAAAAGGAGCTAAAGGACGAGCCCAGTCGTTAAAAAAAGAACGGGCGCTGCGTACCGGTCCAACCAAGCCAGTTGGTAATTCACTTTGGTAAATTGTTAAAAATCGGGTGATGCCGCCTTCGGTCGGCGATTCAATTACTAAGTCAGCCGCGGCTAGGCCGGCCTGCGGCCGGACGGTGGGAAAGTTTTCAATGATTACTGCCCAAGGGCGCCTGGCGGCGGCTTCGGCTGTAACCAATTGTCCGGTTAAGGCTGCGGGTGTAGTGGCCGCGGGCAGCATGGTTTTTTTATTGGCTTGATAGGAAACTGTGGCAGTTTCAGAATTTAGGCCAGGGTAGTTGAGCAGTACGATTAAAGCGCCGGCCAGTAAAATAACCAGTACGCTTATGCCGAACCAGGCCAGCCAGCGCCAGTAGACCGTTTCGGGCGCGGGTATATTAAGAGGTGCGCCACCACCGCTTATTTTGGCCGCCGGCGTGATAAAAGTTTTATTAATCCCCGCAGTCTCTTCGTTATCAAAATCCGGCCAATTTATCGTGGTCAGTTTTGGCTCGGTAGTTGTTTTTTTGCGGGTAGTGTTGGCCTTAGTGAGACGACGAGGCTTATTCGTCCGCCGCGGTTTGAGGCTCGCTAGGCTAGCCTCCTTACTAGCTTTGGTCGGCATAGGTTTGGTGTTAATAATTTAATTTTAGATGAATCTATAAGTCTATTATAGCCTGGCTGTGGCTTGTGTCTATTTTTACCATTTAGCTTCTGTCCCCGAGAGGAACCCAGAAGTACCCCGCAGCTGCGGGGTACTGGCTGGGCAGGTCGAACCTATACCCGGCTTACCTGCCCGCCGCAGTTGCCCTCGGAGGGAATCGAACCCCCATTAGTGGCTTAGAAGTCCACAGTTCTATCCATTGAACTACGAGGGCATGTTGTGGTAGATGGGCAAATACTTTGTTAATTCATTGGTAAATTATGGTTATCCGCCGTTAACCGGCTATAAATTAGCTTATAAAGTCTATTATTTATCAAGTATTAATTCAAGTTCTAGTCTTGGTATAACGGCGAGTGGTTAAGATATTGGTATGTCCTAGGGCGGTTTGGATTTGTTCAACCTTGTCGCCCCGAGCCAGCAGAGTTTGGGCAAAGAAATCCCGCAGCGTTGAAGGCGTAATTTTTTTCTTTAAGCCGGCAGCTTGGCAGTAGTGCTTGGTGATTCTTTGTAAACTGCGGGCAGTTAAGCTGTGGAGCTGACATTGCCGGCGTTTGGCTGCCACCTGGGCTCGGTCGTGGCTGATGAATAAGCCAATATCGGTATCATGGCGCCGGCGCAGGTAATCGTTAATCGCTTGGCGGGTATTTTGGTTTAGCTGGATAGTACGAATTTTGCCCTTGGTACTCGTTATATCTAATGTGGCTGATTCAGGGTTTAGATTGTCTCTGGTTAGTTTGGATATTTCTGAAACTTTTAAACCGGCCGACAGCAGTAATTGTAAAATAGCATAATCGCGCTGTTTAATCAGGTCGTTTTCTTGACTTAGTTGGCAGGCCTTCAAAGTGGCTTTAATTTCTGATTCTTTTGCCGGGTCCTTAGTCGGTTGATAGTCGTTGAGTGCGACAGTCTGGTAAGTAGGGGCCTTTAGTCCGTTTTGGTTTAAACTTTTTAAAAATGAACGCAAGGCAATTAAATAATAATTTTGTGTAGCCGCCGATAGTTTTTGATGGCTGATGGAATTAGTTGCTTTTAACCAACTACTGTAGGTTTTGAGGTGTTCGGGTTTGAGTTCATTGATACTGCTTAACTTCGGAGACTGCGTTTTAGTCCAATTTATAAATTTGTTTAAATAAAAACGATAGTTTTTCACTGTCGCCGGCCGGAGTTGTTTTTGCGCCGACAAGCGAACCAGAAATTTTTCCACTAATTGGTTTAAATTGGTTGAGGCAGGCATAAGCTGATTGAGCCTTAACATTTTACGACGCTAGCTTAGCCTTGTCCAGCTTTTAGTTTCAGATTGTTTCTCCCTTGCCAAAGTTTAAACTTTGTGTTAGACTAACGGCGCGTTAATTTGTTAATTATTAGTTTACTACGTTGATTTTGGTTAGTGGATTTATCACCCCTGACTCGAACTAACGCGTACGGAAAGGGAGCAATTATGCTCGATAAAGAAACCAAGGATAAGATCATCAAAAAGTTTAAGACTCATGACCAGGATACTGGTTCGGCCGAGGTGCAGATTGCCATTTTGACCGAAGAGATCAATCGTTTGACCGAGCACCTGCAAAGCCACAAAAAAGATTTTTCCTCCCGGCGCGGGCTTATTAAGAAAGTCAGCCAGCGCCGCCGTTTGTTAAAATTTTTACAACGCGATGATTTGGAGAGCTTTTCCCAATTGGTCAAAAAATTAAAAATTAAGGTTAAAATTTCGGCGGTGGCGGAAAGTTTGGGTGAGACGCCGGACGAGGAGATGCCAGTTGAGGAATTGGCCTAAGTGTAAAATTATTATTTAGTATGTTGAAACACAAGGACCAGCGCGTCGGCGTTTTTATAGACGTGCAGAATATGTATTACTCAGCGCGTAATTTATACGGCGCGCGAGTTAACTTTGGTAGTATTTTGGAGCAGGCGGTGGCCGGGCGTAAATTGATTCGGGCCATTGCTTACGTGATTAAGGCTGAAGCTCCGGAAGAGGCTAAATTTTTTGAAGCCTTGGATAAACAAGGTTTTGAATTGAAAATGAAGGACTTGCAAGTTTTTGTGGGTGGCGCCAAAAAAGGCGACTGGGATATTGGTATAGCCATTGACGCTATTTCCATGGCTCCCAAGCTCGACGCGATCGTGCTGGTAACCGGTGACGGTGATTTTGTGCCGTTGGTGCAATTTTTGCAGTTTTTAGGCCAGCGGGTTGAAGTCATAGCTTTCGGCGATACGGTCTCCAATAAGTTAGTGGAGCAAGCTGATGATTATTTTGATTTGACCACCCAATTGAATAAATTCTTGTTTCGTTCAGGGCTGGCTACCAAAACCAAACCGGGTAAAAAATAATTTAAAAATTTATTTATTAGTTTTAATCAGACAAGCGGAATTAGTCCGAGCGTTATTTGAAGAGAATTATTTTAAGTGTCGGCTGGCACTTAAATTAGTTCTTTTCAAATAACCAAGCTTCATTATTTCCCCTACTTGTTTGATTAATAAGGGAATAATGAACTATGTCGGAAGTAAAAATATTTGAGCATGAATTAGCCGGACGCAGTCTGCGCGTGGAGGTGGGCCGCCTGGCTGGTCAGGCTCATGGCGCTTGCACCGTACAATATGGCGATACGGTGATTTTGGCTACCGCCGTGCAAGCTCCTAGCCCGCGGGAGGGTATAGATTACTTTCCTTTAACAGTGGATTATGAAGAGCGTTTATACGCGGCCGGGAAAATTAAAGGTTCGCGTTTTATTAAACGCGAGGGCCGACCGACTGACGAGGCTGTACTGAATTCCCGTTTGATAGACCGTTCGCTCAGGCCGTTTTTCCGCGAGTCGGAGCGCCGCGATGTGCAGGTGGTAGCCACAGTTTTGTCAGTTGACCAGGAGAACGACCCGGACGTACCCTCGCTCCTCGGGGCATCCTTGGCACTTGCCATTTCGCCAATTCCTTGGGGTGGGCCAGTGGCCGCCGCCCGAGTTGGCCGGATTAACGGCGAGTGGGTTTTAAATCCGTCTTATGAAGCGCGTTTAAAATCCGACTTGGAAGTGTTTGTGGCCGGTACGGAAACAGAAGTGGTGATGATTGAGGCCTCAGCCCGGGAAATTCCCGAAGAGGTTATGACTGAGGCTATTAATTTTGGTCACAAGCACCTGGCCCGGCTTTTCCCGTTTATCAAAGAGATAGTGGCGGCGGTTGGTCAGGCTAAACGGGCTGATTTAGCTCCGGATGCCGAAGAGGCTGAAGCGGAAACTAAATTACATTCCAAAGTGGCCGCTTATTTGCAGGGTAAGTTTGAGACCTTATTCGCGAGGAGAGGCAAAGAGGCTTATCGTCAGGCTTTGGCCGAAATAACTGCTGGTCTAGACGAAACTTTGAAAGCTGATAATGACGTGTCTAAAGAGGCGCGAGTTCAAGGAGTTGGTTTGGTTCAAGAATATTTGGATAAAGCCGCTCGGGAATTGGTTTTGTCTAAAGGCATCAGGGTTGACGGACGTACGCTTGATGAAATTCGCCCGCTGAGCAGCACGGTGGCTATTTTGCCGCGCACTCACGGCAGCGGTTTATTCCAGCGCGGTGAAACTCAGGTATTGTCGGTGGTTACCCTGGGTTCGCCGAGCGACGAGCAGACGCTTGACGGTATGGAGGAAGATGGTAAAAAGCGTTTTATGCACCATTATAATTTTCCAGGATTTTCAGTGGGTGAGGCCAAGCCGGTTCGTTCGCCCGGCCGCCGCGAAATTGGTCATGGCGCTTTGGTAGAGAAAGCTCTAGAGCCAGTCATACCAACGGACAAGGCCACTTTTCCTTACACCATTCGCGTGGTGTCGGAAGTCTTGTCATCTAACGGCTCTTCATCGCAGGCTTCAATTTGCGGTTCCAGTTTGGCGCTCATGGACGCCGGTGTGCCTATCAGTGCGCCGGTCGCGGGTATTGCCATGGGACTAATTACTGACCCGAATGATAAATCGCGTTACCGCATTCTGACTGATATCCAAGGAATTGAAGACCATTCTGGTGATATGGATTTTAAAGTGGCCGGCACGGCCCGGGGCGTGACCGCCATTCAGCTGGATATTAAACTCGGTGGTATTCCTGACCAGATAGTCAGCGAGACGTTAGTTAAAGCGCGCGCCGCCCGAGAAAAAATTCTGGCAACCATGGCGCAAACTATCAGCGCGCCCCGTCCGGAAATGTCACCCTTTGCGCCGCGCATTACTTCGTTTAATATTCCGGTGGATAAAATTCGTGATGTCATTGGCCCGGGTGGTAAAATGATTAATGAAATTATTGACGCCACCGGCGTAACTATTGATATTGAGGACGATGGTTTGGTGATGGTGACTTCGGTCAGTGCCGAAGCGGCGCAAAAGGCCATTGACTGGATAAAAAATATTACCCGTGAAGTTGAAGTCGGCGAAGTTTTTACCGGCAAAGTAACCAGGTTGATGAATTTTGGCGCTTTTGTGGAAGTCTTGCCTAAGCAAGAAGGCTTGGTTCATATTTCTGAACTGTCTTGGCAGCGAGTAAATAATATTGAAGACGCAGTTAAGGTGGGTGATACTCTGGAAGTTAAGGTTATGGAGATAGATGATATGGGCCGGATTAATTTATCCCATAAGCAATTATTGCCTAAACCAGAAGGTTACGACGGACAGGGCGACAATAACTTTGAGCGTCCACGCCGGCCGCAACGCTCTGGCGGTTTTAACCGCCGCGGCCGTTAAGTCTTTATAGTTACTTTAAACTCAATACCCGGCACTTATGTTACGTGTCGGGTATTTGTTTAGGCTGTGGATAAATTGTTATATTTGTGGATAATGAGTAATAATATTGCTCAAGGTCTTATTTTGATTTTTCTTTAAGATTAGCTAAATTTTGACCATTGACCAAAGCAAAAAAGTGTGCTATACTAAGTTTGTTACTTAAAAAAGCATGGTAGTTAAGGCTTGGGTCTTAGAAAGCTTAGGGCTTAATCCTTCTCTACTTTCCTTTTTCGCCGCTAACTGGTGGCGGTTTCAAATAAAAAATAAAATTTCAAAACAAAAACAAAAACATTCGGCGGATTATTATTAATAATCTGACCAACCGGACGGTAGAGATAATGCGTACTCTTTAAAAAGCCAGTGTATGCGCCTAAGGCGTTCGATGGATACATCCTAAAGAGCTACTAATAAATATACAGTGGTTCTATAGGTAGGACGAACGTCGTACCAGGCGCCAATCTCGCCATTTAATACATTGATTTTTTAAAGGGCGCCTGATTGGCGCCTTTTTGTTTGTCTTTATTTTTCTCCGCCTAAAAACTGCTGGTGGTTACTTCCGCCTTGACTAGTGTGTTCACTGCATAGCTTCACGTTTCCACTTGGGCTAAACTTGGGCTAATTAGGCTTAACCTAGAACCCTTTTCTCTTTAGTTGGTTGGTGCTATAATTTTTGTATCTCAAATATAGCGGTGTAGCGGCAAATCTATGGACAAAAAAATCATCAGTGAATTAAGACAATCTTTGGAACAAACCAAGGCCAAATTAGAAGCTGAATTGCAAAAGTTTGGTCGCCATGACAGCGGTTCAGCTCATGAGCTGGAAGCTGGTTTTCCTGATTATGGTGACAAGGAAGATGAAAATGCGGCCGAGGTGGCTACCTTTTCTGACAACTTAGCTTTGAAGCATACTTTAGAAGAAGCTTTGGATGATGTTCATCAAGCTTTGGTACGCGTTGGCGCCGGTACCTATGGCATATGTAAATATTGCGGACAGGAAATTGACGTGCGTCGGCTGCGGGCCCGGCCGGAATCAAGTTCGTGTATGGCTTGTAAGACCAAGCAACTGCAAAGAAAATGATTAAACCGAGGTTATCGTTCTGGTCTGGTTTGTTAATTATCGGTTTGTGGTTACTTGACCGTTGGCTTAAACAACAAGTTATTAAATCAGAGGCAGTTGAACAGGAAGGTTTTTTTTATTTTGTTTTTAGTCTTAACAAGCAGGCGATTTTTAATTTGCCGGTGGCTCCGTGGCTGATTCTGGTTTTGAGTTTATTAGCGCTCACCTTGGTTGTTGGTCTGGCGGTTTATAGTTGGCGGCGCGGTTTAATTAAAGGCTTTCTCGGCGCAGATTTTTTATTGATTGGCGGACTCAGTAATCTTTATGACCGTTTGGAGGTGGGTGGCGTGATTGATACTTTTTCTTTAGCTGACAGTTTATATTTTAATTTGGCGGATATCTATTTATTAATTGGTTTAATTTTGATAGTTTCGGTTAATTGGCGGAAAACTGCCTCAAGGAGGATTACAAATTTACTTTGAGTTACGAAATATCCCGCCAGTCATTCTGAAGTAGCCGACTCATCAGACGAGTCATAGCGAGGAATCTAAATTTTATTTGATGCTGTAAGATTCTTCGGTCGTTCGCCGCGGCGAACTCCTTCAGAATGACGAGTCAAGCGAATTTCGTAATTCAAAGAAATTCATAAATAAAAGGGAGGGTTTTTATTTTGTTTAGATTTTATGTCAGCTAAAGTTTTTACCGCCCACGTGGCCGGGCTGTCAGCTATCCCCATTGAAGTGGAGGCAGATGTTTCCACTCAATTGCCGGGTATATTTATTGTGGGTTTGCCGGATAAAGCCGTGGAGGAGGCCAGGGAGCGGGTGCGGTCAGCCTTAAAGAATTGTCAGTGCGAGTTTCCTCGTACTAAAGTTACGGTTAATTTAGCGCCGGCTGATGTTAAAAAAGAAGGCTCAGCTTATGATTTGCCAATCGCCTTGGCGCTGCTTCTCGCCAGCCAGCAGTTAAAAACCAATCTGAATTGGCCGGACTGTCTGTTTATGGGTGAGTTGTCTTTGGATGGTCTGCTCCGTCCGGTTCCAGGAGTTCTAGTGGTGGCGCGAGCGGCGGCGCGTTTAGGTTTCAAAAAATTATTCGTGCCGGCGGGCAATGCCGTTGAGGCGGCGCTAGTTGATAATATTGAAGTTTATGGCGCTACCGGCTTGAGTGATATTTTGCAGCATTTGAGCGGACAAAAACCCCTTGCCCGTCAGCCGGTAACTAATTTGCCAGAGGCGAGTGCGGCCGCTTTAAACGATTTTGATTTAGTTCAGATTCATGGTCAGGAACAGGCTAAGCGTGCTCTGGAGATTGCCGCCGCCGGCGGACATAATTTACTGATGTCCGGTCCGCCTGGTTCGGGTAAGACTTTGTTGGCTCGGGCCTTGGTTAATTTATTGACGCCTTTGAATCGGGCCGAAATTTTGGAAGTTACGGAAATTTATAGTGTGGCCGGTCTGTTGACTGAAACCACAACTTTGCGCCGTACCCGTCCCTGGCGCGCGCCGCATCATACTGCTTCGGAAGTTTCCCTGGTGGGCGGCGGCTCAAATATTCGTCCTGGAGAAATTTCTTTGGCTCATCGCGGAGTTTTGTTTCTGGATGAACTACCGGAATTTCCGCGTTCTGTTTTAGAAAGTTTGCGCCAACCCTTGGAAGACGGCGTGATTACCGTGTCGCGCGCCGCCGGTACGGTTTCGTTTCCGGCCCGTTTTGTGTTGATTGCGGCTATGAATCCTTGTCCTTGCGGATTTGCCGGCGACCCGGTTAAACTTTGCACTTGTCTGCCCGGACAAATTTGGCGCTACCAGCGTAGATTATCCGGTCCGCTGCTGGACCGGTTTGATTTGCAGGTTCAGGTGCCGCGTTTGCCTTTTGAAAAATTAGAGCTGCCGGCTGGAGAAAACTCCGAGACAGTGGCCCGGCGAGTCAGAGCGGCACGGCAGCGGCAGGTCGCCCGTTTTACGGATAATCCCACCAAACTTAATTCCGCCATGAACCTGACAGATTTAAAAAAATTAATAAAGTTGCCGCCGCCGGCCATTGATTTATTGCGGCAGGCGGTGAATCGTTATCATTTGTCAGCTCGTGTTTATCACCGGGTTTTGAAAGTGGCTCGTACCATTGCCGATTTAGCGGCCGTGGCGGACGTTAAAACCGAGCATATTGCCGAGGCGCTGCAGTATCGACCCAGGCTGAATGAGTAGTCTAGAAAATGTAAATATCAAAATTGAAAATTGGCAGCTGAATAGATAAATTTAGAAATCCTAAACCTTAAATCTTAAATCCTAAAAAAGCCACAATTCCCAAATCAGGAAAATTAAGACTTAACTCGGGTTAGTCTTAGTTGAGTTATTGGGTATTATTTAGCCTGCCCGCCGCTCGCCTTGTTTGATTAGCTGGTAGCTCTTTAACCGCAGTACTCGTATTAATAGTTAGACTATCTTTTAGGATTTTAGCTTTGGCAGGCGGGTCAAAATGAAAAATTGAATTTTTATATAACCTAATTAAAATTAATTATTTACTCCGCCGCTATGCCGAAGAGTCAGCTAGCAATGCGGCACCCGCCTAAGCGTCCGGCGAGTGCGTGTTGTGGCCGCTTAGCATAGCACTCGCCAGCGAAGGCGGGTATAGAGTGCCTGACTCGTAGGCCTTAAGCGGCGACTCTTATATTACTTCTCTAGAGAAGTAGTGGGAATATATAAATTTAGAAATCCTAAACCTTAAATCTTAAATCCTAAAAAAGCCACAATTCCCAAATCAGGAAAATTAAGACTTAACTCGGGTTAGTCTTAGTTGAGTTATTGGGTATTATTTAG
>JACRFM010000066.1 GCA_016234305.1 Candidatus Kerfeldbacteria bacterium | reverse complement strand
TATATTCACAATTTTTACATTTTGGTTGCCTCGCGCAACCATCCCGCCACGGCGGGATAAAAGCGAAGCTTTTATTGTCATTTTGATTTTTGATATTTACATTTTGAATTTCCTAGACTACTCTTCCTCATTAACATTATCCACTACCACCACCTTGTTGCTATTAAGAATCGTAACCAAAAACTTATCGCCTAAATCGCGGCGGTCACTATATTCACGCGTTGTTAAAACCGTGTAATTTATTTCTCTGCCCATGTCCCGCTGAAACCGGTCAATAATGCGCGTCAATAATAATTTATCTACCTTGCCAACAATCAGCATATCAGTCGGGACTTGCTTGCTGCCCACAAACGAACCAGTCAGAGCTAAATAACGAATCTTGCCGGCCTCGCGAATGCGACGAATTAGAGCTTGCTCAGTCAGTAGTTGCGATTTAATCAAAAGGGCCTTAAGCTCGTCATTTAAAACAAATTCAGGATTGAGTTGATAGAATTTTTTATCGGCATTGTCATGGGACGTGACCATGCCTAAACTGGTTAAATTGGCTAATTCACGTCGCACGGAATTCAATTGCTCGTCTATTTTACGGGTAAGCTCGCGCACGTAAAAAGCCGTGGTTGGATTAGTCAAAAAGAGCCGTAATAATTTAACGCGTGTCCGTGAACTAAATAATTGCTCAAGCATAAGTATAAGTCAAAACTCAAAAATCAAAAGGCAAAATTAGTTTTTAGATTTGACTTTTTACTTTTGACCTTATTTTATAGTATACTTAAATGGTTATAAATCGTAAAGTCTATGCCTACGAGCAGCAGCAATCAAACCACTAAAGTAGCCACCCTTACCCTGCCCACTCATGATACGCGTTTAACCGCTTTGGTTTGGCCATCACCCAGCGGAACTTTAGTGTTTTTAGCTGAACTTAATTTAGCAGTCCCTACTGCCCAAGAATTCATGGCGGCTCTAACTGGCGCCCTGGAAACCAAATGGCAAGAGTTAGCCTCACTCAATCTGCCGCCGGACGCGGCTTTGGAACAAATTCTGTTAGCCATCAACCGGACTCTGCTAATGTACGGCCGCCTGCTTGGCAATCCTTTGGCGCCGCGTTATCACTTAGCTCTGGCTATTGTGCAAGGACAAGCCGTTGCTTTATCCAGTTTGGGATACATCAGTACGCTACTCACTAGTAGTGACCATTTAACCAATATCAGCCAAAGCACTCCGCGTGACCGCGGCAGGCGTTTAACCAAACCGACTTTTGAAAATTTAAGCTGCGGCCAAATTGAATCTGGTGAAACTTTTATTATTTCCAGCATCAGTTTGCTTGATTATTTTACCATTGATAAAATAAAACATTTATTCAACGAACACTTGCCCGGCGCGGCTCTAAGGGAAATTGAACAATTTACCGCTAGTCTGCCGCATCACAGCCCTTTGGGGGTAATCGCTCTAAAATTCCAACAGCCCGCCGTGGTCAGCGGCACTGCGCCGTCTATGAATCATTTATTAGCCACTAAAATTCAAACGGCTGAGATGTTAAAACCGAGTTTAGGCGCTTGGTTTAAAAAATTCTGGAAACGACCCCGCCGCCCCTCGCCCGAGAATCAACTGCCGGAAATTGCCGCCATCTCCTCCGCTCCGGCCGTAATTACCCCTCCAGTCAAACCACGCCGCCAGCTCCAGTTGCGCAAGCAGCTGACTAATTTAAATCTTAAATTGCAAACGACTTTTGCCAAACTGGCTTGGCTAAAAAACCGGACCACTATTAAACAAACTATCAGCTGGTGGCTGGAAATAAAAATTGTCTGGTGGCAAAACCTTAAAATAAACCACCGCCTAATCCTAATAATAGCCTGGCTGTTATTAACCGTTTTTTGTCAAAGTATTGTTACCTCGGGGAAAAATCAACTCAAACAAGCTGACAACGACCGATATAATCTTTTATTAACCCGTCTCACTGAAAACGAAGCCGCCGCCCAAGCCGCGATGATTTATCGCGACGACAAAAAAGCGCAAGATTATTTATTGGCGGCGCAAAAATTGCTGGCCGAACTGCCGCAAAACACCGGCCTGCGCACCAACCAATACCAAGCTTTAAACAATAACTTGCAGGCTCTCTGGCGCCGTCTTAATCGGGAAACAGCTTTAACCGCCCTTACTCCTTGGTACAACTTGCTGGAAAGTTCCAAGCCTTCCATCGCCTTGGCTTGGCAAAAAAATTCGCTATGGCTAACCAGCGTAAGCAGTATCACCAGCCTTAATGCCGCTGGCAGGGTGAACAAAACTATTAAACTACCGGCCGATTTCGGCAATACTCAACTTGCGGCTATTTCGGACAGCGCCCTGCTAATCCAAAGTGACTCAAATAAACAACTAACTATTGACCTGGCCAGCGGCCAAATCACTAAACTGGAAAAAGTTCAACTAATGAAGGACGCCAATTTTTATCAGAACAAACTTTATTATTTAAATCAAAAGACCACCAGTCTGTACCGAACTACCCTGCAAAATAATCAACTGGCTGGCGCCACTAACTGGCTGCGCACTACCGACAATAATTTAAGCGGCGCTAAATCATTGGCGGTTGATGGCGCCATCTACGTTATCTGGCCGGATAAAATTGCCAAATTTAAAAACGGCAGGAAGCAGGATTTTGCCATACAGACAATCGCCCCGCTTAAACCTTATGACCTGATTCGCACCTCCGGTGAAATTGATTATCTTTACCTGCTTAATAAATCAGACAAGGCCATCGCCTTGGTTGATAAACAGGGCAAATTAGCCGCGCGACTATTGTTCCCTGAATTGCAATCAATAAATAGTTTGGCGGTAGACAGCGCTAAACAAATTTTGTATGTGGCTGATAATACGGCTGTTTACCAAATAGAGTTCGCCGCCTATTTAAAATAATAATTATCTGGCTACTTCTCTAGAGAAGTAATAAGTAAAATGAGTAAGAGAATTAGATTATTTTCTGTTACTTCTTTAAAGAAGTAACCAGGAATCGCCACCTCGGCTTACGGCGGCGGCAGTGCTCGTCTGACGAGCTAGCCGCCCTATGCACAAACTTCCACCACACGGGACGGCTTTAACGCTCGTCTGACTTCCCCGCCGGCCGTCGGGCAGGCGCTCTGACACGCCGCCTTCAGCAGGGTGGCAAATAGGATTAGCTAATTCTTGCCGCTATGTCGTAGTGTCAGTTACAAGGCGGCACCCGCGCGAAAGATAAGCTGACGCGTGTTTGTGGCCGATTGGCATAGCGTCAGCCTTGAGCGCGGGTAGCCTTGTCTGACACGGAGACCTAAGCGGCGACTCTTGCGCTACTTCTCTAGAGAAGTAGCGAATAAGAGAATTAGATTATTTATGTTACTTCTTTAAAGAAGTTATAATTTCACATCAAAACAACCTCCCGCCACGGCGGGAGGTTGTTTGGTAGTAGATTAAATTTAGCCGTCAGACTGCTAACAATTACTTTAAACTAACTTTAGCGCCAGCTTCTTCTAATTTTTTTCCGCCTTCGTTAAAACTGCGGCGGACTTCGTCCTCCTTGGGAGGACTCGCTTTATTATCTTTCTACTGACTTAGATTACTTTAAGGTAACTTTACCGCCAGCTTCCTCAATTTTTTTCTTTATGGAATCAGCCTCTTCTTTGGCCGCGCCTTCTTTTACCATCTTGGGCGCGCCATCTACCAAATCCTTGGCTTCTTTTAAGCCGAGGCTAGTAACCTCGCGCAAAGCCTTAATCACGCCAATCTTGTTGGCTCCGGCTTCAGTGAGCTCTATGTTGAAAGAGCTTTTTTCCTCCGCTGCTTCAGCCGCGCCGTTGGCAACCGCCGCCGGACCAGCCGCCATCATCATCGGCGCGGCCGCCGACACGCCAAACTTTTCTTCCAGCACATGCACTAGTTCGGATAAATCCAGCACCGAAAGTTTTTCTATCTCGCCGACGAGTTTTTGAAACTTCTCCGGTACCACTACTTCCTTTTTCTCTTCAGACATATGTTTTATAATTAGTTAATAATTAAATTTATAATCTTAGCAATTAGACAAATCCAAATTTCAAAACTCAAATTACAAATGAATAGATTTTGGATTTTGGATTTGATTTGACATTTGGATTTTGATATTTGACATTACTTTTATTAATTCTTAATTCGTAATTCTAACCATCTTTCTTCTCCACTGCCGCCTTAAGCACCTGCATCAAACCGCGCAAATTACCCTGCATAACATTTATCAGTCCCACCATCGGCCTGGCCAACGCGCCCACCAATTGACCCAGCATTTCCGGCTTAGCCGGCAACTTAGACAAAGCTTCAACCTTAGCCGCTGGAATATATTCCTTGCCGAGCCAGCCGCCCAAAACTTTTAATTTTTCATGGGTCTTGGCAAAATTGACTAATACTTTAGCCGGCCCAATTTCATCTTGAGCGCTCACCGCCACGCTCACACTGGCTCGGGCCACACTGGCTTCATCCAAATTGACCACTCCTGCCGGAACCAACGACCGTTTTAATAAACTCTTTTTTACAACTTCATACTCAATACCGCTGGCGCGTAAATTACGCCGCAGTTCCTGCATTTCCTTAACCTTGAGGCCGGTAAAATCAACCAGCACCGCACCTTTGGCTGATTTGACCAAATCAGTCACTAAACTAACTGAATTTTCCTTACTAACTCTGGATTTTGACATATTTAAAATAAATTAAAAATCTGCGGACAACAGCCACAGACTATTTTACTATTAGCTATAAGCCATTCGCTATTAGCTAACTTACCTCGGCAGGCTCCCCAGGGAGGCGCTTAAATCCGATTGGCACCGGATACCTGCTGTCTGTGGCTATTAAACTCCTTAACCTAAACCCTAGATATTTCGGGTGAAATCCTCCGAAGCTTGCCCTTATTAACAATTTTCGAAAGAGTCCTTAATCGTATTTACCATACGACTTAACTATGATTTAAGCGTAGGAGGATTAAATTGTGTTTATATAATAAACGATAATAAAAAACCTGTCAAGAAAGCCGGCGCCGGTCGCAATGACCCACTTGTCATCGCCCCGCCGCTCGGCGGGACAAGCGAAAGTGTGGCGATAATCAATCACCATACGGTGCAGAGGTGTCCCTTCTGCAAAAACGCTGGTATCTAGCACATAAAATAATGACATCCTCCCCGGACTAAGCTTACGTTTACGTCCAGGGTTTCCTAAAAGGAATTAAAAATGCCGGAGATTATATCCGGCATTAAATCAAATTATGGTTCCAAATTAGGTTTTGTCATTCTGAAGCCGATGTCCATCGGCCGAAGAATCTCTTGGTTTTGTGATCACCTTAGAGATGCTTCACGGAGTTTACACTGAGTGTAACGAACGTGCTCAGCATGACAATTAAACTAGTTTTAAAACAATCTCTAATATTTTAACTAAGTTTGAATTCGCGACGCTCTACCGGCACACCCCTACTGACCAGCACCTGCATCACATTCAAATTTCCAGTTTCAAAGGAGATTTGCGCTTCAGACAAATAACAATCCCACATTTTTTCAAATTTGTCAGGCGCCATACATTTTATATATGGCTTAATTCGCTCTTCCCATTTATCGTAAAATTTTTCGCGCCATTTATTCAATGTCCAAGCATAACTGCTGCCAAAGTATTCCACGTGATTAATGGTAAAACCGGCCCGGCGCAAACAACGGAGGACTGATTTATTGTATGGTATTTGCCCACCTGGAAAAATGTATTCATCAGTAAACGAATCAGGCAGTCCCCATTTTTCTTTGGTAATAGTATGGAGCAACATACTACCACCTTCGGGTAATAACTTATAGCAAATATCGCAAAACTTTTGCCAACGGTTGTGGCCAATATGCTCAAACATACCTACGCTCGCAATTTTATTAAAGCTTCCGGGTCTGAACATTTTTAACAATTCCCGATAATCAGCCAAATAAACAGAACATTCAGAGTCGGTGCTTTTGGCGCAATATCTAATGTCTTGTGAAATTGAGTCATATTGCTCAATTGACAAGGTTATGCCGTGAATTTTTACCCGAGGTTGACTCCGGGCTATAAAACCCATGAGCCCTCCCCAACCGCAGCCAATATCAATAATAGCATTACCCGGCTTAAGTCGTAGTTTTTCGCAGATTACGCGGTTCTTATCAATCTGAGCGTCTTCCAATGAATCTGTCACCTCCTCCGGCATAGCGCAACTGTAGTTCAGGTTGCTATCCAGCATATTATTATACAACTGCGGCGGCAAATCATAATGCGCTTGCGCGTTTTTGCCAGCCAGTTTTTTGGTATTAAACCAAAACACATATTTAAGAAAACGCTTTAATAAACCCGGTAACATTCTAACCAGAGCCGCGACCGTAAACTTAGAAGCGTAAAACGCTCTAACTACGTCGCGCAAATCATACCCATTGGCGAATTTTACCTCAATCTCGCCTGCCATATAACCCTCAGCAAATCCGAGACTGGGGTCGGCCCGCACTCTTTTTAAGGCTCGCCTAGTTTTAAAACAGAGCGAGAAAGCCGTAAATTTACCATAATTAAATGTATCAACTACCTTACCCCAGTAATGAACCGCAAACGACCGGGGATAATTTGACTGTTTTATACCCAATCTATTAGCCATTGTAGCCTCCTTGGCTTGATGTTTTTAAAATTCGTTATTAGCCTGCTTTTGCCACTACTTTACAACTTAGTTTTTGGCTAGTCAATATTCAAAAATCCCGCGCTAAACCTTAAAGCTTAGCGCGGGATTAGGCTAAACAAATTACAAAGACGCCCCTTATAGAATTTTTATTTTATCAACTAAAATACCGTTGCCACAAGCCCAATAATTATCCTGTACTAGTCCAAGATAATCTGGCTATGGACAACGGTCTATGTCCCTCCTTACATATATCCCTCCAAGATATGACATGTTTTAGTTGCTACAAGAGGCGGCCTTGTAATCTATACCCTACTTATAATAATTAAACTATAATATTTGATTTAACCGGCGTCAAGCAATTCAAACTCAGACTTATATTATACCACATTTATCCTCATGCAGAGGGGACACCTCTGCATCTATATTTATCGCTCAAAATAGCTTGCCTTTTCGCTCACTATGAGCTATAAATAAAGTATGAGATGGTTGCAAAACTCTCAATTTTGCTGTAAAATAAGGGTATAAAGATTAACTTTGTACTCTTATGCCGCAGCAAAAACCAACAACCAAAAGAAAATCCTATCCATCCGATATTACTGAAAGACAATTCCAGCTAAT
>JACRFM010000063.1 GCA_016234305.1 Candidatus Kerfeldbacteria bacterium | reverse complement strand
TATACCTTCATTATACCACAAAATAATATTCAACTCAATTGGCGAAAATCAGTAACAATGAAACAATGAGCGAGCGAAGCGAGCGATAACAATGAAACAATGATATTATGAAACAATGAAATTGTATAATTTTACCAATCTATGAATTATCATAATCATAACCAACTATTTGGATTCACTCTCATAGAACTCCTCATCGTCATCGGCATCATTTCCGTGCTGGCGGCGTTAACTTTTGTTGCCGTAAATCCGGCTAAAAGATTCGCTCAGGCAATAAACACGGCTCGTTGGACAGCGACAAACGCCGTCTTAAACGCGGTTTTGGTATATACGGTGGATAATAACGGTATTGTACCCGCTGCCATAGATAATGTGCCGGCCACATCCCAAATTATGGGCACGGCCACAACCGGCTGCGATACCGGATGCGTGGCGGCTTCCACCACCCCGGCTTGCGTGGATTTGGATCCGTATTTGGTCAATGAATATTTGGCTGAAATGCCTGTTGACCCCAGTACCGGCAGTTTTTCTTCCAGCACCAATTATTACACGGATTATTATATCAATAAATCCACCCAGGGCCGTTTAACAGTAGGAGCCTGCAACGCGGAATTGAGCGAGACGATTAGGGTGAAAAGGTAGGATTGTGGGAAAAATTCCAAATCCAAATGTCAAAATTAACGCATTGTTTCATTGCTTCATAATATCATTGTTCCATTGCTTCATTGTTTCATTGTTATAGATAAACAGGGTTAAAAGCGTAACAATGAAACAATGAGCGAGCGAAGCGAGCGATAACAATGAAACAATGATAATATGAAACAATGAAACTGTATAATTTAAACAATCTATGAATTATCATAATCATAACCAACTATTTGGATTTACCCTTATAGAATTACTCATCGTCATCGGCATCATTGCCGTTTTGGCTGCTTTGACTTTTGTTGGCGTTAACCCGATGAAACGGTTTAAACAGGCAAGAGACACCGAGAGAAGAACAGCCTCTGACGCTATTTTAAACGCTATTTTGAAGTATCAAACGGACAATAACGGCGCTTTACCTTGGACGCCCGCTGATACTAATCCGCGAATGTTAGGCACGGCCGCCAGCGGTTGTAATGTTTGCGCCGCTACCACAACCCCGTCAGCCTGTCTGGATTTAAGCGGCAATTTAGTCAATGAGTATTTGGATGGGATGCCTATAGACCCCTATGTCGGCGCCGCGACATGGACATCCGCGATTACCGGATATTATGTTCAAATAGATGAGATACCGTCCAGCCTTGCCGGCACCTCGGGACGGCTAACTGTCGGAGCTTGCGAACCTGAATTAAACGCGAACAAGCCGATTAAAACTTCCCGGTGATTTTTTAAAGCATTCCTCTTCCCTTAAAAATATGATATAATACATATAGATAAAGTTATCCACAGCTAAAATTTTATAATTATATATCTAAAGGTCGAGTATTATTAAAATTAAATTAAGGATTAGGATTATAGGGCAAGAATTTTTAATGGCAGAATTGATAAAATAATGTCACCCCGTCATCCCTAACGGGAGACAAGGGTATTCCCTTAGGGAATGCCCGAAGGAAAAGCGCCCCTATCCTCTAATTCCACAGAAAATATGCGCAAAAAAACATCACCAAAAGGTTTTACCTTAATTGAACTTCTCATCGTCATCGGCATTATCGCCGTGCTGGCGGCATTAACTTTTGTTGCCGTTAACCCGATGAAGAGATTTAAACAAGCAAGAGACACCGAAAGGAGAACTTCCGTTGACGCTATTTTAAACGCCATTTTGAAGTATCAGGTGGATAATAACGGTAATTTGCCCAATAACGGTAATCTCGCGACAGGGTCCTTGGTAGATTGGGAAAATTCTACCTCATCTTGGATTTTAGGGACAACAATAGCTACCACTACTTGTAGCGCTACCAGTACCTGTCTCGCTCTCGCCTCCACGACCGTAGCGACAACTTGCTTAGACTTGACCGGAGCTTTAGTTAATGAATACTTGGATGAGATGCCCATAGATCCTTATGTTAACGGCGGATGGTCAGCCACTCTTACCGGGTACTATGTTAAGATAGATGAGACACCGTCAACCGGCGGCGGCTCTTCCGGAAGGTTAACTGTCGGGTCTTGCGATCCTGAATTGGACGCAAATCAACCGATGAAGTCCACGCGGTAATAAAAAATTAAACTTTCAAATCTTACTAATTCCACATATCCCTAACGGGATACACGTAAACTATGCGCAAAAATACATCATCAAAAGGTTTTACCTTAATTGAACTTCTCATTGTCATCGGCA
Source organism: Candidatus Kerfeldbacteria bacterium (assembly GCA_016234305.1). GTDB lineage: Bacteria > Patescibacteriota > Patescibacteriia > Veblenbacterales > UBA10138 > JACRFM01. The sequence goes on along the minus strand of JACRFM010000063.1, from coordinate 899 downwards.
TTATCGCCGTGTTGGCGGCATTAACTTTTGTTGCCGTTAATCCGATGAAAAGATTTAAACAGGCAAGAGACACGGAAAGGCGAACATCCGTTGACGCTATTTTAAACGCCATTTTGAAGTATCAGGTGGATAATAACGGTGATTTGCCGACAGGAGTAGATGCTACTACCACAGCTCGGTTATTGGGAACGGCTACCACTAGCTGTGTTGGTTGTGAGGCCATAACCACGGCCTCTACTTGTTTGGATTTAACCTCGTCTTTGGTTAATGAGTATTTGGATGAGATGCCGGTAGATCCTTTATCAACAACATATACATCTGCGGCAAAGACCGGTTATTATGTTAAGATAGATAAGATACCGTCAGCCGGCGGCGGCACTTCTGGAAGGTTAACTGTCGGGTCTTGCGATCCTGAATTGACTGCTAATAAACCGATGAGGTCCACCCGGTAATAAAAAATAAAACCTTATACCAAAAAACACGGTTCTGTTCCGTGTTTTTTGGCGGGTTGACGAATTGGTTGGTTGGTGTTAAAATACAAACAGTCACAAAGTCTGTAAAGTCCATAAAGTCGTAAAGTCATTTTTAAAACAAATTAGTTTTATTAGACATATTATGTCTGTAGGGACTTTATGGACTTTACGACTTTACAGACTTTATGACTGTTTTTTGCGCCCGTAGCTCAGCTGGATAGAGCATCAGCTTGCGGAGCTGGGGGTCGCAGGTTCAAATCCTGCCGGGCGCGCAAGCTGGATTTTAGAATTTAGAATACTTTAGCATCTGGGGTAAAAATTTTTTCCAAATCATAGATTCTAAATCTTCATCCATCTCCCTATCGCCTCCGATGCCGGCTCGTCTTTTTTTTCTAAATCTTCCGGCAGATAATCCGATAAAATTTT
>JACRFM010000064.1 GCA_016234305.1 Candidatus Kerfeldbacteria bacterium | reverse complement strand
GGGTTGGCGTTAGTTTTAAACCGCGGCCGGCTGGTTTAGGTTCTGTGGAAACGACTAAAGACGGCTGCAATCCGGCCTGAAGCAGGCCGCTTAGTATAATGGCGGAAAAATCAGACGTGCCGTAATAGACAAAAGGAGGAAAGGACATGGTTCAAAATTTCTAATTACTAATATCTAATTTCTAAATAATAACTCATCATATATCCTGCCGCTATGCCGCAGAGTCAGCTAGCACTGCGGCGCCCGCGTGAAGGTTAAGCCGATGCGTGTTGTGGCCGCTTAGCATAGCGTCGGCCCTGAACGCGGGCAGCAGTGCCTGGCTCGAAGGCCTTAAGCGGCGACTCTTATGCTACTTCTCTAGAGAAGTAATACGAATTAATTTAAAATAGACTATTTGATTTTTTATTACCAAGATACTTTTCCACCAACTCCGCGCCTTTAATGAATTTTTTGGTCTTGTCAATAAATAAAACCCCGTTAAGATGGTCCACTTCATGCTGATAAACCCGCGCCCATAAACCATCCAACCAGGCCTGTTTTAACTCGCCCTCAATGGTCTGGTAACGTACCTGAACTCTAGTCGGCCGTTTTACTAAACCGTAGACATCCGGCACCGACAAGCAACCTTCCTCTATAATTATTTTGCGCCAGGAGGTTTTTAAAATTTCCGGATTAAAATAAGCCATCGGCTGGCCCGGAGTATTCATTACCATTAAACGCCAGCTTTGGCCCACCTGCGGCGCGGCCAAACCAATACCGTCATAATGCAGCATGGCTTTATACATTTCTTTCACAAAAGAGCGCAGCTTAAGCCTGCCGGCTGAAATGTCAATCGGAACGGCCACTTGACGTAGCAAAGGATGGGGAGCAATGACTAAAGGCAACATAAATTTATAGTCAAACTATTTTACACTACTACTGTCTAGATTACAACATTTTTAAAATTATCTCTATACCGGTTCCAAATTAAGAGCGCCGCGAATAAAATAAAACAACTTACGCCCGCCACTACCAAAGCCGTGCTTAATGAATAAGTATCCGCCAGATAACCGAACGCCGGCCCTAAAATTGCAAACACTAAACTGCCGGCCATGTTCCTAATGGACATCAGTGTGGCTCTTTTGGCCGCAGGCAAATGATGGTGAGTGAAGTCTTCAAGTACCGGCGCGGCAAACCCTCTGACAAATTGCTGCAGAAAAATAAAAACTAGTCCCCAAATTACAAACCATTGACTCATAAACACTAAAGACAACGGCATTATCATAACTATTAACCACAGGCTCTTATGTTCGCCTAAATATCGCTCAATTCTATCCGCCGCCTTACCGCCGCTGATGGCAAACAAATTAAAACTGGCCCAAACTATGCCAAAATAAACTATGTCCAGGCCGGAGACTTTCATATAAGGCTGATAAAACCACAGACTAACCCTGGCAAATAGCGTCAGGATTGAATAAAAAAACAAGAGAAAAAGAAAATTTTTATTATGAAGCGATTCTTTAAAGCAATCCGCCAAGTGCTTCAAATAGCTTTCCTTAGGCCTGGGCTCGTTTGCAGGCTTGGCCTCAATAAACGTTAAGGCCACCAGGAAAAGGCAAATCATGCCAACTACGCTAAGCCACCACGTTAGCCGTAAACTGTAAACGGCAATTACCCCGCCGACTATGCTGGTTAGGGCGGCAGCCAAATACCCTAAAGAATTACTATGTCCCCGTACTTTTTTAAACTGACTCTCCTTATTAACCTGCTTTAAACTGTCATACAAAAAAGCCGTATCAGCGCCGGAGATAAAACTGGCGCCACCAGCCAGGATTACTTCGGCAACCATAAACTGCCCAAAATTAAAACCCAAAGCGTAAGCGGTGAAACCGATAATTCTAAAAGCCGCCCCGAGGAGTAAACTCTTTTTTCGTCCCAGCCTGTCCGCCACCACGCCAGTCGGCACTTCCAAAATTACCACCGCCAAAGCGAAAACAGCTTGCAAGACCATGATCTGCGTCAAATTTAAACCGTTCTTTTGCCAGAACAAAACTACGACTGGTATCCAAAAAACCCATTCGCTGAAAAAGCTAAACCAATAAAACTTCTTTACGTTGGATAAAATTTTCTCCGCCACTGTCATTAACTTAAAATCGTTAAAGGATGCCGGTCAACTATTACTTCGGCCGGCAGAACTTTCCATAATTTACCAAGGTTACTACCAGCTTGATATTTTAACAAACTATAATACCGATACTGACCGCGCACCTTAAGATAATAATCGGCATAAACGGCCGACAAGGTGGAACCCGGCGGCAAAACCGTTTGCAATTTTTTATGTAAATCCTGAGCCTGTTTTTTAGCTAATGAATTATTGGAATTTTGCACAATAAAACGAACCAGTTCCACTAGGGGCGGATACGAATAATCAGCGCGGATAGTTTTTTCAGTTTGGTAAAATAAATCCATATCCGCTTTTAACAAACTTTGCCAAAGATGATGCTCAGGCCGATAGGTTTGTACCACTAAATTAGCGCCACTGCTTAAAACCCTTCTGGCTTTTTGCCAAACCAGTTCGCTGGCCTTAAATTCGGGCACGGCTAATTCACCGTCCGGCATAACAAAAGCCACCAAAGAGACGCGCGCTAAATCAAGCTGCGACCAGGCCGCCTGGCTGCCAATAATAAGTGAGGCTGGCTTAATCGCCGGTGGTTTATAATTATCGCCTTCAATAACCAGCGGCTTTACCTCTGGCCAAAGGATTTTAATTTCAGCCACCAGCTTTTCCAGCCCGAGACCTTTATAATCAAGATTGTGTCCGCCGCAGTTGGGGCAGGGCAGAGGCAGTGGTTTTTGCAAATTACAATGATAACATAATAATTGATTAAGGCCTGCTTGCCAGACCAGAGCGCGCTGACAAGTGGGACACAGCGGCACATAACCGCAATCACGGCAAACCACGGCCGTAGCCGTGCCGCGGCGATTCAAATATAAAAATACTGACTGATTTTGCCTTAACCTCTGGTTAATTTCCTTAAGTAAAAATTCAGAAACAATACCTGTCTCGCCAGCCCGGCGGCAGTCTGCCATATCAATTACTTTAAATTTTCCCAGAGCGCCGGCCAGATTACGCCAGCTTAGCCGGCCCACCTTGGCCTGCCACCACATGGACAAGCTGGGCGCGCTGGAAATTAAAGCCAAACTGACGCCATGGTAGTAACTTAACTGACTGGCCACTTCGATTGATTCATAACGCGGATTCTGGTCCCATTGTTTGTAATTTTCATCTTCAGCTCCGAGCATAATAATTCCGCCTAAATTAACATAAGGTAAAAATAAAGCTGAACGCAAGCCCATAATAACGCTGACGCGGCCCAAGCGGCAGGCTTCCCAGACTGCCCGCTGGGCAGCAACTTTGTCGTCCGGTAAAAAACTCCGGCTTGGCCAATCAGCTAATTTCTTCTGCCAAACGGTTAGTTCATTTTTGGTCGGCAGCAAAAATAAGACCTGTTGCCGGCGGGCTAGAACTTTACTGATTAGTGAATTAACTAATTTAAACTCAGTTTGGTTATGGCCGGCCACAAATAAAAAAGCGCGCGCTGAATTACTTTTTTTAATAACTGGTGACGGTTCCAAACTGCCAGGCTGATAACGGCGATTAGGCAACACCGGCAAACAAGATTTTATGGCCAAACTTAAAGCCACCCCATAGTGCTCGGACAGCCACTTAGCTAATTTCAATTGTTCGCTACGGACATAACCCGCTGCCAGTAAATTTAAAACCGGTTTGAGCGCCCCAGCCAAATTTGATTTTTTTTTACTGCCTACGACCACGCCTAAACTAGAACGGCCGCGGAAGTTAACCACCACCAAATCGCCCGCCGCCAAAGTACCGATTTCTTCGGGCACCGCATAATCAAAAAACGTTTGCTGGCGCGGTAACCGCACCACTGGCACCACTTCTGCGACTAAACGCCTGTCCGGCATGGTTTCAGGAATTAATGATTAAATTCGCCACCATCAAACCAACGCCCAATTCATTTTCATAAGACAAAATATCGGTCGTGAAGTGGTATTGTTCCAATAAAGTATAGAGAAAAATAGCTGGATTAACCAAACATTCCTGGCTTTGCTGCCTTAATTTCGTTTCTAAATTAAGCAGTTTGTCAACATCGGCATCTTGAACAGCCTGCCTGAATGACTGGTCAAATATTTTAGCAGCCGTATCCTGCTTAGTATTAAAGTGAGCTAAGTTACCGGCAGCAATTACGGCTACACGCGAACCATCTTGGCTGGCCATATCCTTAAGCAAACCAGCCAACCAACGCAAATCTTCAAAACTGGCAGTGCGCGGGATTTGCAAACAAACGGCCGCGGCTTCGTTTAAATAATTGTGCAAGACAGCCCAAGGCACAGCAAAAGTATAAGGCAGAGTTTTAAGACTTAATAAAGGCAAAGAAAATTGAGTCTCAGCCGCTTCTTTTAGGCGGTGAGTAAAAGCCACATCCAAACGCATAGTGCCGCTGGTTTTTAAATCGCCAAACTCATTAAAACGGTAGGGGAGAGAGGCGGCTTGCAGCAGACAAAATTGGTTAACCAGTTCATGACTGGGGTTATGACTGGCGATTAAAATAACACGGTTTATTTGCCGGGCGTAAAGTTCCTGGCCTAAGATAGTAATAGCTGAATTGGTCTTATTTACTTTGGATTTTACCGCCTTAGCCAAACCAGGCAGGAGCAGTGGCGAGTGAGGCAAAATGGCGGCAGCGACAATAGCCATATGATTATTTAATAAAGTTCGGCAATAACCGGGCCCAATTCGTGTACACCCAAACCTTCTTCACTGGTTACGATAATATTTTTACTGTCAAAACCAAGTTCGCGAAAAGCTTTTTCCGAAGCGAACGGCCGGCGCTCTTTGTTGGATATCAGATATACCGTTGTATCACTCTGGCTGCGTACCAGTTCACCCTCGGGGAATAAAATCGGCGTGCTGGTATCAAATTCGGCCAGTTGTTTGGCGGTTTGCTTGGTAAGCCGGCGGCTGCCAAAGTTAGCTTTAAGCAGTTCGCGGGAAAAAATCGGATGCTTAAGGCCGTCCTGCACCCAGTAAACACCACCGGTCTTTTTATCCTGCATTAAAGTACCCAAGGGATAAATTGATTTAGTGGTAATGGGCTGGCCTTCAGCCAAATCCACAATATCTTCATTTTTAACTTTAATAATTTCTTCGGGGTTCACGCCAACTTTACGCAAAGCGGTTTTAGAAGCAAAGCCATGCAAAACATCGTCCGCTAATAAATAAACTGTGCCCCGCTCACTCATTAAATATGAATAATTGGCAAATTTGATAAGTTTGCCTTCAGGGTATTTTAATAATTCCGTGCGATTTATCGTCAAAACTTTAGCAAAAGAACCGGCGCGTGATAAAAATACCGAACGGTTGACAAATTGCCGGCGTAGTCCGTTTTCAATCAACCAAACATATTTATCGCCGTCAACATTAAGCAGGCTGCCGTCGGGATAGCTGCGGATAAAATATTTATTCCAGACCGTATAGAGCAGGCGATTGCCTTTAAGATGAGGCGTGTAGGTATACAAAATAGCGGTAGCTTGATTAGCCGGCACCACCACCACACCATCCACAGTCTTCGGCACACCCGGACCAAAACCGGAGATAGTCCGGCCTTTAATTTCCAGGTCCGGCAAATAGCTTAAACGAATTTTCTTGGCCGCGTTATAAACCTGATTATAAAAACCTTTAAATTTCTGAATTAAAGGGTCGTCATAGCTGCAATCGTCGCAGACCGCATAACCCGTGGCCCAGTCAAAATTGGTTGGCACCGGACTGCCGTCTTCAATCAAACTTTGTTCTTTTTGCATTAAAGCTAATAAGTACTTAGGGCTGATTTTAAAATCCTGCGCGGCCGTATAAATTATTTTATCCGCCCGCCAGCTTGTTACCGGGTCATAATAAGCCGCCAGAGAACTGCCTTTAGCTATTAAAAATTCTTGAATTTCTCCTTGCGTCATAGCCTTATAATCAATTAGGTCGTTATCAGACAAAATATAATTATAATCAAAATCGGTCTGAGCTGAGACGGAAAATAATGGCCACAAGGTAGCGCTAACGCACCACAGGACACTAATTAATATAAAAAAGAAGCGTTTTATACGCTTAAACATATAATGAGATGGTTACAAAACTCATTTAATCAGTTTTTTAAGATAATGTTTGATGAACGACAAATGGCAGAAACCCAAGTAAGTAGTCGTTTTCTTTTCCATAAACCGGTCAATTCTGCGGTTGTTGTTAAGCCAGGCAAAGCTTCTTTCCACTTTCCACCTTTGTTGGCAGTATCTTTTTTCCCTTAATTCAATCTTGCCGATGTTCTTTAAATTATTACTACGCCTGATTAGACAAGGCGCGATCCGTCGTTTAAGCAATCCTGATCTGATAATTTCAGCGTCATAACCCTTATCCGCTCCTACTCTTTTAGGCTTCTTGGTTTTAATCCGGTCTAAAGTCGGCAAGGCTGATCGCTGGTCGTGGTAATTAGCTTTTAAACAGATAATAGCTAAGGGGTTTCCCCAGGCATCAATCGCTAAGCTGCGTTTTAATCCCAAAACCTTGTGTTTTCCTGAATAACCTACCTGTTTTTTACCCCTTTTTTAGACTTAACCACAGAAGCGTCCAGATAGGCATTGCGCCAATGCAGCAAGTTCTTTTTATCCGCCTTTTGCTTTAGTTCTTCAAAAATCCTCCGCAAAGTCCCATTATCCGCCCAATTAATGAAATAGCGGTAGCAAGTAACGTAGGAAACCCCGTAATCGTGGGGCAAATCCCGCCAGCGGCAACCAGTGGAAAGGACATAGAGCATGCCATTGACCACTTCCTCCAAATCAGAGAGAGGACGGCCTGTTTTCTTGGGCTTAACCTTAAGCAGCGGTTCTAGCAGCTGAAACTGTTTATGGGTTAAATCCGACGGGTAAGCTTTTCTTTTTTGTTTTTGGCTTTGCATAAGAGTACAAGTTTAAGACTTATACCCTTATTTTACACCAAAAAAGAGAGTTTTGTAACCATCTCAATATATTTTAACACAAAATTCATCTCCGGGCAACAATTTTATCTCGCCATCAATTTCAACCAATGCTATAATTAATTTACTTTTATGCGATTATTCATAGCCATCGAACCGCCCTCAAAATTAAAACAAGCAATTGCCGAATTTATCAAACAAAATAAATTCCAATATCCTAATTGTGGCCGCTGGCTTAACCCGAATGATGCGCATATAACCGTAAATTTTTTGGGTGAAGTGGGGAACGTCGACTTAGCGCCACTGATAGAAGCTATCAAGCTGACTACTAAATCACAAACTGATTTTGACCTGGCGGTTACTGGCTTTTCCTGGAAACCGCCGCTGGAACCGCGCCTTGGTATATTGGACATAGCCGCCACTAATGAGTTTAGACAGCTTCAATATAATCTTAAAAACTCTCTTAAGCGCCTGGGCATTAAAGCCTTAGGGCAGCCGGCCCATTTGACTCTGGTACGCGTTAAGAAAAATCTATGGCCGCCGCCCTGGTTAGTTTTTGACCGTCATGATTTTACGGTTAATGAAATTCAACTAATTCATAGTACCTTAACCGCTAATGGGCCTATTTATAAGGCTCTTGAAGCCTTTAAATTGCCCTCTAAGGCCCCTTTGGGCCCATACCGGCCCAATGTAGCTATTTGCTTAATAAACAGCCAAAATGAACTGCTGCTGGTTAAACACCCTTTATCCAAATCAAACTATTGGCAAATGCTTCAAGGCGGCATTGAACCGGGTGAAATGACGGCGGACGCGGTTAAACGCGAACTCAAGGAGGAAATGGGTATAACTGACTTAGAAATTATAAATATAACCGAACGGGTTCATCGCTATCGCTGGTCGGAAAAAACTAAGCAAGCCGGAAACGATGCCAGTAAGCAACCATACATTGGCCAAGAACAAAGCTTAGCTTTAGTTAAACTTAAAAATCATTCCCAGATATTTAAACCAGACCCCAGGGAAATCTCAGCGTTCAAATGGTGCGCCCCAGAAAATTTTTTAGCAGAGTTACAACCCGTCAGGCGCAGTTTAGGAAAAATGGCCCTGGCTCAACTTAAAAAATGAAGCCACAAACTTACACCCGCAGTATCCATTATTGCCTTTAGCGGAATCCACCGTAGTCCTCCTAAGGAGGACGAAGGCGGATTAGATTAGCAAACTCGCGCGCCGTCTGATATGATAAACTTAACCAACTTATGAACAACCAAACTACCATTCGCGTCCGTTTCGCGCCTTCACCCACCGGCGAATTGCATGTCGGCGGGGCGCGCACGGCTTTGTATAATTATTTATTCGCCCGCGCGCAGGACGGACAATTTATCATCCGTTTAGAAGACACTGACCAGGAACGATACGTACCGGGCAGTTTGGATCGTTTGCTTAGCGGTTTAAAATGGCTGGGAATATCCTGGGATGAAGGACCGGATAAGGGCGGCCCTTATGCGCCTTATATTCAATCAGCCCGACTTGATCTATATAAAAAATACGCACTCCAATTAATCAACACTCAAGCCGCTTATTATTGTTTTTGTTCCACTGAAAGATTAACTGAGCTGCGCCTTAAACAACAAACAAGCAATGAGCCCAGTCGCTATGACCGCTGCTGCCTTAATTTAACCGCTGAACAAATTCAAACTAAACTCTCAGCCGGAGAAAATTACACTATCCGTTTACTGGTGCCGCCGGGTAAAACTGAATTCTCCGATTTAATCCGGGGCACCATAATAATTGACAACCAAACCATTGACGACCAAGTCTTACTCAAGTCTGATGGTTATCCAACTTATCACTTAGCCAACGTGGTGGATGATTATTTGATGCAAATCACCCATGTTATCAGAGGCGAGGAATGGCTGCCGTCAGCCAGCAAACACATTTTGTTGTATCGGGCCTTGGGTTGGGCAGCACCGGAGTTTGCTCATCTGCCAAACGTTTTGAATAAAAACCGCGCCAAATTATCCAAACGCAAAGACGGCGCCGCCGTTTGGGTGGAAACCTATAAAGAACAAGGTTACTTACCCGAAGCTTTGGTTAATTTTTTAGCGCTCCTCGGGTGGCACCCGACCGGCGACCAGGAACTGTTTACGCTGGACGAACTGATTAAACAATTCAGTTTGACTCGCGTACAAAAAGCCGGCGCTATTTTTGACATTGATAAACTGCTCTGGTTCAATAATGCCTACATTAAAAAATTGCCGCCAGCCGAACTAGACGAACTCCTCCAGCCTTTTTACCGGCAGCTGACTGCCACGCTTGGCAGACCGGCCAAAAACACCCTCAACTTAACCACCGTACTGCAAACCCGTCTGACCACGCTGGGAGAAGTATCCAGTTTGGCAACTTGGTTTTTTAAAAAAGATTTAAATCTAACAGCTGGAGTCTTAACTCCTGCCCAAAGCCATAACGACAAAACCAAATTGGCTTTACGTCAAACTATGGAAATTATACCAACCATTACTGATTGGAACATAGCCAATCTCCAAACCGTCGTCACAGCGGTTAAAGAACAATCCGGTTTATCTAATCAAGAATTCCTTTGGCCCGTACGAATGGCCCTGTCCGGCGAAAAACAATCACCTGATGTTTACAGCTTGCTTTGGGCACTCGGGGCAGACGAATCAATCAGCCGCCTCCAAACTGCCCGGGCAGTTTTAGCCGAATGAATTATGTTAAAAACGCGTTCCCTGGCGGCCTCACTCTTAACGGCTGTGTTGCTGTTTACACCAGCCAGTTTAGGCGCGCAGACAATTGACGATCTAAACAGCCAGATTAAAGACAAACAACAAAAAATTGACGAAATAAAAAAACAAGTTGAAGCTTACCAATCGGCTATTGCCCAAAAACAAGCTGAGGCTTCCACTCTAAAAAAACAATTAAGCATCCTGGACGACAAAATTGCTCAGACTGAACTTGATATCAAAGTCAAAGAACTGAATTTAAACACCATTACCTTGCAGATTCAGGCGGTCAGTTTGGATATTGGCGGCAAAGAACGCGACATTACTGATAAAAAAAGTAAAATTGCCGAAATCTTACGCCAAATCAATCAAACCGACCAGCGCAGCCTGCTGGAAATTATTGCCCTTAGCAGCTCACTGGGGCAGTATTTTGACCAGCTTAACTATCTGGGCGAACTGCAACGAACCTTGCAAAAAAATCTTAACGAGGTGCAAACCATTAAAACTCAACTGGAACACCGCCAACAAGATTTGAATAATTATCGCAGCCAACTCATTAAAGCCAAAAATGATTTACAGTCAGCCAAGGGCCAATTAGACGACGAACAAGGTACTAAACAAAACATCCTTAAACAAACTAGACTTTCCGAAAGCAAATACCAGAACCTGCTGGCCCAGGCTTTGCAAGAACAGGAAAAAGCCAACAATGATATTAAAAATTTGGAACAGGAAGTACGGCGGCGATTACAAAAACAAGGCAGCAACCGGCTGGAACAAATGGACACGAATTTCATTTGGCCAGTTAATCCTTACAAGGGTCTGTCCACTTATTTTCACGACCCCACCTACATTTTCCGCCGCTATTTTGAACATCCAGGGATTGATATTCCCCAGCCGCAAGGCAGTAGCATCAAAGCCGCCGCCGCCGGCTACGTGGCCATTGCCAAAGACGCCGGTCTGGGCTACAGCTACATTATGATTATTCACAAAGACGGTTTGGCCACGGTTTACGGCCACGTCAGCCGGATTGACGTGGCCGCTGACAATTACGTGAGCAAAGGACAAATCATCGGCGCGGTCGGCGGCACACCCGGCACTAGAGGAGCAGGCAGACTTACTACCGGACCGCATTTGCATTTTGAAATCCGTGCCAGCGGCATTCCCGTAAACCCGCTGGATTATTTGCCGTAATTCTGCTAGCCAACTTAATAAAGCATCTACTGTCTCATCAATCCTTCGTCTAGATTTACATCGGGACGAAGGCGGAGTAGGCCGCCCGAGGTAGCCTTTATTTCTTCGGCGAAATCCGCCGAAGTTCTCCTTGGGAGGACGAAGGCGGATAAATTTTATATTATCATTCTAACGTTCTTAAGAATATTAGAATGATGAGATGAGTTGAGATTATTCTTTTTTGTTAAAATTGAAAAAATAAAACCCAAGCTTGATTCAACGGGCATTGCTTGGGCATTAAATAGTATAAAATATTTTAAGCTTTTGGCCTCGCTTTTGTTACGCGAGTGGTGTATGGCGTTCCGCCAGAAAATATAACTGCGGTTAATCCTTTTGCCCCGTTTACCGCCAAGTAATGCCCGAAGGGTATCAGGTTCGCATT